>NZ_JBSGXB010000002.1:0-100517 GCF_053609185.1 Streptomyces sp. NPDC054956
CCCCCCGACCGAGGCCGGGGGGCAACGGCTTCGGTGTTTCCCGGCCCGAACTGCGTCCACGAACCGGGGGTGCGACCGAAATGCGCGCAACGAATTCCGCCCGCCCGGCCCGCGGAAAACAATTGACCGGACCGCCGGGACATTCGACGCGGAATCACCGGAATCACGGGGCGCCGAATCGTCCGGCACCGGATCAACGGAAACCGCGCGGATATCCGACCTTTGTATACGGCGATTGTTAAAGCCGGCCGCTCGCCGTGTTTACGGCAGGTTGCGGAGTCCTCACGCGGATGCGGTGCGCCCCGGCCGCCCGGTCCGCGTGGACCGCGGTCAGCGCCCGGGCCCGCTCGGCGTCGCCCCGGGCCACCGCGTCCACGATCGCGCCGTGCTCCGCCCAGGACTCCACGGGCCGCACCGGAGCCTCCACCACGTACATCCAGGCGACCTTGTGGCGCATCTGGGTGAGCAGCGCGATCAGCCCGGGGCTGCCGGAGGCCTGGGCGAGCGTCTCGTGGAACCAGCCGCCCAGGGAGCGCAGATCCTCCCCCTGGCCCCTCCTGGCCCGTTCCTGGCCCAGCCTGACCAGGCCGCGCAGCACCTTGAGGTGGGCCTCCGTGCGCCGTCGGGCGGCCCGCGCGGCGGCGAGGGGCTCCAGCAGCATCCGCAGCTCCAGGAGGTCGGCGGCCTCCTGCTCGGTCGGCTCGGCCACGCAGGCGCCGGCGTGCCTGCGGGTGGTCACGAACCCCTCGGACTCCAGCGTGCGCAGCGCCTCGCGCACCGGGACGCGCGAGACGCCGTACCGGCGGGCCAGCACCTCCTCGGTCAGTCTGCCGCCGGGGCCGAACACCCCGGAGACGATGTCGTCGCGGATTGCTGTGCATACCGTGTGCGCGGGAATACGCAAGACCGGACCTCCGCCTATTTCGTATGGCTGTGCGCGCTGCGACTCTATTGCAACACACGATAATTTCCGAGGACGGCCGATAATACGAAACATTCACACAACGCGAAGGCCCCGGCTCGGGAGAGCCGGGGCCTTCGCGGAAGAAGTGCGGTCGCGCCTCGCGTCAGACGGTGACGCCGTGGGAGCGCAGGTACGCGACGGGGTCGATGTCCGACCCGTAGTCGGCGCCGGTGCGGGCCTCGAAGTGCAGGTGCGGGCCGCTGGAGTTGCCGGTGGAGCCCGACAGGCCGATCTGCTGGCCCGCGGCGACCTGCTGGCCGACGGAGACGCTCAGCGAGGACATGTGGCCGTACTGGGTGTACGTGCCGTCGGCGTGCTGGATGATCACGTTGTTGCCGTACGCGCCGCCCCAGCCCGCCTCGACCACGGTGCCCACGCCGACCGCGTGCACCGAGGTGCCGGAGGAGGCGTGGAAGTCGATGCCGGTGTGGCTGCCGGAGGACCACATGCCGCCGCCCGCGTGGTACTGCGTGCTGACGTAGGTGTCGTCGAGCGGGGACACGAAGGTGTTGAGGCGCTTGCGCTCCTCCTCGCGGGCCGCGCGCTCGGCGGCCTCGCGCTCGGCCTTGGCGCGGGCTTCGGCCTTCGCCTTGGCCTCGGCGGCGCGCTGCTTGGCGTCGGCCTCGGCCTGCGCCTTGGCGGCGGCGGCTTCGGCGGCCCGCTGCTGGGAGTCGGCCTGGGCCTGGATCTCGCCGGCGAGCTCGTCGGCCACGACGATGGTGTTCAGGCCGGTGTCCTCGAGGGAGGGGGCCTTGTTGTCCGCGGCGAACGCGGGACCGGCCAGGGAGCCGACGACGCCGGTGGCGGCGAGGGCGGCTATGCCGGCGTAACCGGCGGTCTTGCGGCTCATACGGCTGGAACCGCGGTGCTTGCCGGAGCCGGCGGGACGACTGCCAAACGCCATGAAGGGGCTGATCCTTTCCTTCCTTCTCGCCTACCGGGTTAGCTGACGGGTTCGGAGCAGGAAGGTCTCCTACGGGCCCCCTCTTGCGAGGCGGTCCGATTCACCCCAGGGACACATGTGGGTCCCCGGCTCCCCAGGCTCGCGCCTGACGGGGACTCGGCGATCGCTGTCCGGTGCCGCGGGCGCGGCGGTTACAACTGACGGACAGCACGGCCGACGCTAGGCGGATCATCAGTCAATCGCCAAACAGACACGCCTTTTTGTTGCGTACGCCACACCACATACAAGCAACCATGCGACTAAACAGACAAAAAGGACTCCGGCGGACAAGCCACCGGAGTCCCTTGAGTTTTCGGTCAGTTGGAGACGACCGTCACATCGCCGATCCCGAGGGCCCGCACCGGCTCCTCGATCTGCGAGGCGTCGCCCACCAGGACCGTGACCAGGCGGTCCACCGGGAAGGCGCTGACGACCGCCGAAGTGGCCTCCACCGTCCCGGTCTCGGCGAGCCGCGCGTACAACTGCGCCTGGTAGTCGTCCGGGAGCTCCTGCTCGACCTGGTCGGCGAGCGTGCCCGCGACGGAGGCGGCCGTCTCGAACTTCAGCGGGGCCACGCCCACCAAGTTCTGTACCGCCACGTCCCGTTCGGCGTCGGTCAGGCCGCCCTGGGCGAGGGTGCGCAGCACCGTCCACAGGTCGTCCAGGGCCGGGCCGGTGTTGGGGGTGTCCACCGAGCCGCTGATGGCGAGCATCGAGGCGCCCTTGCCGTCGGCGGTGGAGCGCAGCACCTGGCCGAAGGCGCGCACGCCGTACGTGTACCCCTTCTCCTCGCGCAGCACCTTGTCCAGGCGGGAGGTCAGGGTGCCGCCCAGGCAGTACGTGCCGAGCACCTGGGGCGCCCAGACCCGGTCGTGGCGGTCCGGACCGATGCGCCCGATCAGCAGCTGCGTCTGGACGGCTCCCGGCCGGTCCACGATGACCACGCGGCCGGTGTCGTCGGCGGTGATCGGCGGGACGGGCCGCGGATCGGCGCTGTCGCCGGTCCAGGTGCCCAGGGTGTCGGCCAGGACGGCGTCCAGGTCGATGCCGGTCAGGTCGCCGACGACCACCGCGGTGGAGGTCGCGGGGCGTACGTGGGCCTCGTAGAAGGCGCGTACGGCCGCGGCGTCGATGCGGGAGACGGTGTCCTCGGTGCCCTGGCGCGGGCGGGACATCCGCAGGGAGGCCGGGAACAGCTCCTTGGAGAGCTGCTTGGCGGCGCGGCGCTGCGGGTTGGCCAGCTCGTGCGGGATCTCGTCGAGCCGGTTGCGCACGAGGCGGTCGACCTCGGCGTCGGCGAACGCCGGGGCGCGCAGCGCTTCGGCGAGCAGGCCCAGCGCCTTGTGCAGCCGGGAGGCCGGGACCTCCAGGGAGACCCGCAGGCCCGGGTGGTCGGCGTGCGCGTCGAGGGTCGCGCCGCAGCGCTCCAGCTCGGCCGCGAACTCCTCGGCGGAGTGCTTGTCGGTGCCCTCGGACAGGGCGCGGGCCATGATGGTGGCCACGCCGTCGAGGCCCTCGGGCTCCGCGTCCAGCGGGGCGGCGAGGTTGATCTCGACCGCCACCACCTGCTGGCCCGGGCGGTGGCAGCGCAGCAGGGTCAGGCCGTTGGCCAGTACCCCGCGGTCGGGGGCCGGGAAGGCCCACGGCTGCGGCTCGCCGGCCTCGGGGCGCGGGTGGAAGGTCATCGTGACGGCTGCGGTGTCGCTCACTGCTCCGCCCCCTCGTTCTCGTCGCTCGCGTCGTTCTCTTCTGTCTCGTCCGCCGCGATCGGCTCGTACACGAGCACCGCGCGGTTGTCCGGGCGCAGTCGGGCCGCGGCCACGGCCTGGACCTCCTCGGCGGTGACGTCGAGGACGCGCTGGACGGCGGTCAGCGCCAGCTGCGGGTCGCCGAACAGCACCGCGAAGCGGCACAGTTCGTCGGCGCGGCCGGCCACCGTGCTCAGCCGGTCCAGCCATTCGCGCTCGAGCTGGGCCTGGGCGCGCTCCATCTCCTCGGCCGTCGGGCCCTCGGCGGCGAACCGCGCGAGCTCCTCGTCGACGGCCGCCTCGATGGCGGGCACCTCGACCCCGCTGGAGGTCTTGACGTCCAGCCAGCCCAGCGACGGGGCGCCGGCCAGGCGCAGCATGCCGAAACCGGCCGCGACGGCGGTCTGGTCGCGGCGCACCAGCCGGTTGTGCAGCCGGGAGGACTCGCCGCTGCCGAGGACGGTCAGCGCCACGTCGGCGGCGTCGCACTCGCGGGTGCCGTCGTGCGGGAGCCGGTAGGCCGCCATCAGCGCGCGGGCGGGGACGTCCTCGACGATCTCCTCGCGCAGCTGCTCGCCCATGATGTCGGGCAGCGAGCCGTCGCGCGGCGGCTGCTTGCCGTCGTGACCGGGGATGGTGCCGAAGTACTTCTCGACCCAGGCGAGCGTCTTCTCGGGGTCGATGTCGCCGACGACCGACAGCACCGCGTTGTTGGGCGCGTAGTACGTACGGAAGAAGGCGCGCGCGTCCTCCAGGGACGCGGCGTCCAGGTCGGCCATCGAGCCGATCGGGGTGTGGTGGTACGGGTGGCCGTCCGGGTAGGCGAGAGCGGTCAGCTTCTCGAAGGCCGTACCGTACGGGACGTTGTCGTAGCGCTGGCGGCGCTCGTTCTTGACGACGTCGCGCTGGTTCTCCATGGACTCGTCGTCCAGGGCGGCCAGCAGCGAGCCCATCCGGTCCGCTTCCAGCCACAGCGCGAGCTCCAGCTGGTGGGTCGGCATCGTCTCGAAGTAGTTGGTGCGCTCGAAGCTGGTGGTGCCGTTGAGGGAACCGCCGGCTCCCTGGACCAGCTCGAAGTGACCGTTGCCGGAGACGTTCTGCGAGCCCTGGAACATCAGGTGCTCGAAGAGGTGAGCCAGACCGGTGCGTCCCTTGACTTCGTGGCGCGAGCCGACGTCGTACCAGAGGCAGACCGCGGCGACCGGGGTCAGGTGGTCCTCGGACAGCACCACGCGCAGGCCGTTGGCCAGCCGGTGCTCGGTCGCTGTGAGGCCGCCGGAGCCGGCCTGAGCTGTGGCCGTGTGACCCATGGGCATGTGGTCCCTTCGATCGCGATGCAGAGATTCCTGTCAGACCTGCCACTGTATGCAAGCGTGTCGGGAGGCGGAGAAGTTCCCGGCCCACTCCTGGGTCGGAGTCGGCGTTGTCGGTGCCTCGGGCCACAATGGTCCGCGTCACCCCTCTGTCCGAAACCCGGCACCACCCCCGCACCATCCCCAGCACCGCCCCCGCACCATCCCTCAGCACCACCCGCGTACGACCACCAGCCCCACCCCGTGAGAGCTCAGCTCATCCCGATACTTGGTTAAGGAGCCGCGCAGCGATGGCCCGCCGCAGCACGAAGACCCCGCCGCCGGAGGATTTCGAGGAGAAGATCCTCGACATCGACGTCGTCGACGAAATGCAGGGCTCCTTCCTCGAGTACGCGTACTCGGTGATCTACTCCCGCGCCCTGCCCGACGCCCGGGACGGCATGAAGCCGGTGCACCGGCGCATCGTCTACCAGATGAACGAGATGGGCCTGCGCCCCGACCGCGGCTACGTCAAGTGCGCCCGTGTCGTCGGCGAGGTCATGGGCAAGCTGCACCCGCACGGTGACGCGTCGATCTACGACGCCCTCGTGCGCATGGCGCAGCCCTTCTCCATGCGGCTCCCGCTGGTCGACGGCCACGGCAACTTCGGCTCGCTCGGCAACGACGACCCGCCGGCCGCGATGCGTTACACCGAGTCCAGGATGGCCGACGCGGCCTCGCTGATGACGGACGGGATCGACGAGAACACCGTCGACTTCGCCGCGAACTACGACGGCCAGGAGCGGGAACCGGTCGTACTGCCGGCGGCGTACCCGAACCTGCTGGTCAACGGCGCGTCCGGGATCGCGGTGGGCATGGCCACCAACATGGCCCCGCACAACCTGGGCGAGGTCATCGCGGCCGCCCGCCACCTGATCCGCTACCCGGAGGCGGACCTGGAGGCGCTCATGCGCTTCGTACCGGGTCCCGACCTGCCCACCGGTGGCCGGATCGTGGGCCTCTCGGGCATCAAGGACGCCTACGAGAACGGGCGCGGCACCTTCAAGATCCGTGCCACGGTGGCGCTGGAGGACGTGACCCCGCGCCGCAAGGGCCTGGTCGTCACCGAACTGCCCTTCACGGTCGGCCCCGAGAAGGTCATCGCGAAGATCAAGGACCTGGTCGGCTCGAAGAAGCTCCAGGGCATCGCGGACGTCAAGGACCTCACCGACCGCTCGCACGGCCTGCGCCTGGTCATCGAGATCAAGAACGGCTTCCACCCCGAGGCCGTGCTGGAGCAGCTGTACAAGCTGACGCCGATGGAGGAGACCTTCGGCATCAACAACGTCGCGCTGGTCGACGGGCAGCCGCTGACGCTGGGCCTCAAGGAGCTGCTGGAGGTCTACCTCGACCACCGCTTCGAGGTCGTGCGCCGGCGCAGCGAGTTCCGCCGCGGCAAGCGGCGCGACCGGCTGCACCTGGTCGAGGGCCTCCTGGTGGCGCTCCTCGACATCGACGAGGTCATCCGGATCATCCGGGACAGCGACAACTCCGCCCAGGCCAAGGAGCGCCTGATGGAGCGCTTCTCGCTGAGCGAGATCCAGACCCAGTACATCCTGGACACCCCGCTGCGCCGCCTCACCCGCTTCGACCGGATCGAGCTGGAGTCCGAGCGCGACCGGCTGACCGGCGAGATCGACGAGCTGACCGGAATCCTGGATTCCGACAGCGAGCTGCGCAAGCTGGTCTCCTCGGAACTGGCCGCGGTCTCGAAGAAGTTCGGCACCGAGCGCCGTACGGTGCTGCTGGAGTCGGCGGGCACCGCGGTCGCGGCCGTCCCGCTGGAGGTCGAGGACACCCCGTGCCGGGTGCTGCTGTCCTCCACCGGCCTGCTCGCCCGTACCGCGAACGCCGACCCGCTCCCCGAGGAGGAGGGCGGCGCCCGCGCCAAGCACGACCTGATCGTCTCGCAGGTCGCGGCCACCGCCCGGGCCGACATCGGCGTGGTCACCTCCTACGGGCGGCTCCTGCGACTGCCCGTGATCGACCTGCCGCAGCTGCCGGACACGCACGCCGCGCCGAACCTGGCGGGCGGTGCCCCGGTGTCGGAGTTCCTCTCCGGGCTGGAGGCGGACGAGAAGGTCGTGTGCCTGACCTCGCTGGACGAATCGGGGCAGGGCCTGGCGCTCGGCACCGAGCAGGGCGTGGTCAAGCGGGTCGTGCCGGACTACCCGGCCAACAAGGACGAGCTCGAGGTCATCACCCTCAAGGACGGCGACCGGATCGTCGGCGCCGTCGAGCTGCGCACGGGCGAGGAGGACCTGGTCTTCATCACCGACGACGCCCAGCTGCTGCGCTACCCGGCGGGCCAGGTGCGCCCGCAGGGCCGTCCGGCGGGCGGCATGGCCGGCATCAAGCTCTCCGACAACGCCAAGGTGATCCACTTCTCGGCCGTCGACCCGGCGCGCGACGCCGTGGTGTTCACGGTGGCCGGCTCGCACGGGACCCTGGACGACTCGATGCAGTCCGGGAAGCTGACCCCGTTCGACCAGTACCCGCGCAAGGGCCGCGCCACCGGCGGCGTCCGCTGCCAGCGCTTCCTGAAGGGCGAGGACACGCTGCTCCTGGCCTGGGCGGGCGGTTCCCCGGCCCGCGCGGCCGCGGCGAACGGCACCCCGGCCGACCTGCCCGCCGTCGACCCGCGCCGTGACGGCTCGGGCACGGCGCTGCCGGCGGTGGTCGCGGCGCTGGCGGGGGCGGCGCTGTAGGGGGTTCCATGTCATTCGGGTGGTACGTCCAGGGGACGTACCACCCGAATGGCGACTAGTGTTTTCCCTCTTGGCACTGTCGGTGGGGCGGGGAGACACAGAACTGATGAGTCGTCGGTCGGACGGATCGATCAGGGACTGGGCCGAAGCCCAGCGCCGGACGCAGCAGATGCAGTTGGTCCGGCAACGCGAGGCGGAACACCCCCAACGGCCCTACGAAGGCGGAGTGGTCCGGGGCCAACGGCAGCAGCAGGCAGCCGACCGGCAGCGCCACGACGCCGAGGCGCGACGGCGTTCCGCGCAGCTCGACTCCGAGGTCGAGGCCCTGCAGGTGCTGCTGGTCACGGGATGCAGGGCACCGGCCTTCCGCACGGCGACCATGATCCGGCCGGAACAGCTGGAACCGTTCGCCCCGGGAGACCTGGCGCATCCGGTGGCACTGCCGCGCATCGAGCAGTTCCAGCAGCAGAGCAGCGGCTGGACCCTCGGCTCGGGCCAGCGGGCCCAGGCGGAGCGGGACGCGCACGCGCGGTACACGGCCGCCTGGCAGGCCGCGCAGGCGGCCGAGACGCAGCGGCAGCAGCGGCTGGCCGCGTACCGACAGCAGTACGACACCTGGGCGGCGGAGCAGCTCGCCGCGATCCGGGCGCACAACAGCGGGCTCGCCGAGCTGGCCGCCGCACTGCGCGCGGGCGACCCCGAGGCGGTGGTGGAGTACTTCTCCGCGGCCCTCTACGTCTCGACGGCCTGGCCCGAGGCGCTGCCGAGGCAGGTGGCGGCCGCCTACGACCCGGTCGCGCGTCAGCTGGTGCTGGACTGGGAGCTGCCCGGGTACGCGGTGGTGCCGGAAGCCAGGTCGGTCCAGTACCTGCCGAGCACGGGCCAGTACAGGGTGAAGCCCCGCCCGGTGACGGAGCGGCGGGCGCTGTACCGGGACCTCCTTGCACAGTGCATGCTCCTGGTGGTGCGCGAGCTGTATGCGGCCGACGAGTTCGGGGTGCTCGACTCGGTCCTGGTGAACGGCTTCGTCGACCGCCCCGATCCCGTGACGGGACAGGAGGCGCAGTTCGTCCTCGGCACCGTGACGGCGGCGCGCACCACGTTCGCGGGACTGCGCCTGGAACAGGTCAGCGCGGTGGACTGCCTCGTGGAGGGCTTGCTCGGGCAGCTCTCGGCGAAGCCCGACCAACTGGCCACGGTGCGTCCGGGGCGTCGCCCCGGCGAGGTCGGCACGGTCATCGGCCACGGTGGGCACGCTGACAGCGGCGACGAGGAGCCCGACCTCTTCGCGATGGACCCCATCGCGTTCGAGAACCTGGTGGCCGAACTCTTCCGCGCGATGGGCATGGAGGCGGTCACCACGCAGCGCTCGGGCGACGGCGGCGTGGACGTCGAAGCGCTGGACCCGACCCCGATCCGGGGCGGGCGGATCGTGGTGCAGGTCAAGCGCTACCGGAACACGGTCCCGCCGACGGCCGTGCGGGACCTGTACGGCACGGTCCAGGACCGGGGAGCGAACAAGGGGGTGCTGGTCACCACCGCGACCTTCGGACCCGGGTCGTACACCTTCGCCAACGGCAAGCCCCTGGAGTTGGTTCCCGGGGCCGAACTGGTGGACCTGCTGCACCAGCACGGGCTGCGCGGACGCCTCGGCGGGGGCTCGCCCGACGCGGCCCCGTCCCCCGGGCCGGCGTCGGCCCAGGGGACGGCGGAAGAGCCGCTCCCCGCCGACCACAACGTGCTCGGCATGTCCTGGGCGGGGTCGGTCGCACTCGACGTGTGCGCGCTGGTCTGCGAGGGCAACCGGGTGCTGAGCGAGGACCACTTCGTGTTCTTCAACAACCCGAACACCCCGGACGGTTCGGTACGGACGCACGCGCACGCGGCGCCCGACAAGGCGGCGCTGCTGGTCGCCTTCGACGCGTTGCCGCAGGCTGCCGACCGGCTGGTCCTCGTGGCCGCGATCGACCCGGAGGTCGATGCGGACGCCGACCTGGCCGGCTTCACGGACGCCCGGATCCGGCTGCTCGATACCACGGGCGGGGAGCTGGGGCAGCTGGAGGTCTCCGACGGCCGCGCCGGCGAAACCGCCCTGGTCCTCGGCTCCTTCCGCCGCCGCCCGAGCGGCGACTGGGACTTCGTCCTCGGCGGCAAGGGCTACCCGGGCGGCCTGGAACCCCTGCTCGGCGACTTCGGCATCGAGGTCGTCTGACACCCCAAAAGTCCGGGCGCAGCCCGAGGCGGGTCCGGGCGCAGCCCGGGGAACGGGGGAAGGGCGGGTAGGGGAAAGGCCCCGCGCAGCGGGCGGTCTACAGGTCCTCCGGGTCCGCCTCGGCCTCGAAGGGGTCCTCCGGGTCCGGGGCGCCCGGGGGCTCCGCGTCCCGGGCGACGTACCGCAGGACGCCCCACATGCTCTCCGGGCCGGCGAGGCCCGGAGCCGCTTCGCGGCAGGCCTCCAGCTCGCGGAGGAGCGCGGGGCCGTCGGTGCCCGAGCCGATCAGGACGAGCTGCGTCAGGCGCGGCTCGCCCCGCCCCCAGGGCTGCGGGACGAAGCGCAGGAAGCGGCCGACCGCGTGGACCTCGTAGCGCTCCTCGTGGCCGGGCACGCCGAAGTACACGTAGCCCTTGATCCGGTAGAGCCCGGCCGGGCGCCGGTCGAGGAAGTCGATGAACCGGCGGGGGCTGAGGGCCTGCTCGGACACGAACTCCGTGCTCTCGTAGGCCGCGTGCACGTGCCCGGCATGGTCGCCGCCGTGCTCACCTTCGTGATCGTGGTCGTGCGCCTGGGCCAGCAGGTCCTCGAAGGAGAGCTGTCCGCGCGTCTCCGTCCAGGGCCGGCGGTCGAAGAGCAGCTCCGGGTCGATCCGCCCGTGGTCCGCGCCGACGACCGGGATGCCCGGCGCGCAGAGCGAGGCGAGCGCGCCCTCGATCCGGACCCGTTCCGCCGCGTCGACGCGGTCGGTCTTGTTCAGCACGACCAGGTCCGCGACGGCCAGGTGGCGGTCGGTCTCGGGGTGCCGCTCCCGGGTCGCGTCGAACTCGGCGGCGTCGACGATCTGCACCATGCCGCCGTAGCGGACGGCCGGGTTCTCGTTGGCGACGAGCATCCGGACCATCTCCTGCGGCTCCGCCAGCCCGCTCGCCTCGATGACGATCACGTCGATGCGGTGGACGGGGTCGGCGAGCTTCTCCAGGTACGCGTCCAGCTCGCTGCCGTCCACCGCGCAGCACAGGCAGCCGCCGCCGAGGGAGACCATCGAGTCGCCGACCTGGCCGGCCACCGACATCGCGTCGACCTCGATGGAGCCGAAGTCGTTGACGACGACCCCGATCCGGGTGCCTCCCCGGTTCCCGAGGAGATGGTTGAGGACGGTCGTCTTGCCCGATCCGAGGAATCCGGAGAGGACGACCACAGGGATGCTGTTCACCCGGTCGATCGTAGTCAGCCGAGGACGGGGACCGGCTGGGGCGGGGTCGGGCCGGTGTAGCGGGCGGCCGGTCGGATGATCTTCGAATCGGTGGCCTGTTCGAGGACGTTCGCGCTCCAGCCGACCACGCGCGCCGCGCAGAAGGTCGGTGTGAACATCTCGCGCGGCAGCCCGCACAGCTCCATGACCACCCCCGCGTAGAACTCCACGTTGGTGTGCAGCTCACGGCCCGGCTTGAGCTCGGCGAGGATCTCCTCCACGTGCCGCTCGACCTCCACGGCGAAGTCCACGAGCGGGCCGCCGAACCCGAGGGCGATCTCGCGCAGCATCCGCGAGCGCGGGTCCTCGGTGCGGTACACGGGGTGCCCGAAGCCCATGATCCGGTCCCCGGCGAGCACCCGTTCGCGGATCCACGGGTCGATCCGGTCCGCCGTGCCGATCGCGTCGAGCGTGTCCAGGGCCCGGCTGGGGGCGCCTCCGTGCAGCGGGCCGGAGAGCGCGCCGATCGCCCCGGTGAGGCAGGCCGCGACGTCGGCGCCGGTCGAGGCGATGACGCGGGCGGTGAAGGTGGAGGCGTTGAAGCCGTGGTCGACGGTGGAGATCAGGTACCGCTCGACCGCGCGGGCCCGGACCGGATCGGGCTCCTGCCCGGTCAGCATCCAGAGGTAGTTGGCGGCGTACGGGAGGTCCTCGCGCGGTTCCACCGGCTCCAGGCCGTGGCCCAGCCTGTGCAGCGCGGTGAGCAGGGTCGGCACGGCGGCGCAGGCGGCCATCGCGTCGGCGGCCCGGCGCTCGGGGGTGAGGTCGTAGACCGGGCGGAACCCGGCGGCGAAGGCGGCGCGTTCGGCGGCTCCCGCCGGCAGGGTGCCGCGGAACATCAGGTGCCACACGTCCTCGAAGGTGCGGCTCTCGGCGAGCTCGACGGCCGAGTACTGGCGGTAGTGGTAGAAGCCCTCACGGCCCCGGACGTCACCGAGTCCGGTCTCGGTGACCACGACTCCCGCGAGGCCCCGGGGCGGCTCCACGGGAACGACGGGAACGACGGGGTCGGCGAGCGAGGCCGATGCGGCGGCTACGGCAGGTGTGTCGATGGTGTCCATGGATCGACCATCGATGATGACTCAATCACTGTCAATATTGATCCGATCAATATATGTAGGGTGGCGGCCATGAACGAGGAGTCCGGTGAGCGAAGGCTCAGCACCCAGGAGGCCGCCCGGCTGCTGGGCGTGAAACCCGCCACCGTGTACGCGTACGTCAGCCGCGGCCAGCTCACCAGCCGCCGCGACCCGGTCGGCCGGGGCAGCAGCTTCGACGCCGCCGAGGTGGAGGCCCTGGCCCTGCGCAGCCGGCGGGAGGCCGCGGTGCCCTCGGGCTCCGCCGGGGAACTCTCCGTCCGCACCGCGCTGACCCTGATCGAGCCCGACCGGTACTACTTCCGCGGTGTGGACGCCGTGGAGCTGGCCTCCCGGTACCGCTACGAGGAGGTCGCCGAGTGGCTGTGGACGGGGACCCTGCTCCACGGGGCCCGGTTCACCGCTCCCCCGGAGTCCCTCGCTGCCGCCCGGCGGGCGGTCGCCTCGCTGCCCGAGCACAGCGGCCCCGTCGACCGGCTGCGGGTGGCCGTCGCGGCCGCGGCGGTCGCGGACCCGCTGCGCTTCGACCTGTCCGAGGCCTCCGTACTGGGCTCCGCGCGCTCCCTGATCCCCACCCTGGTCGGCGCCCTGCCCGAGGTCGGGCCCGCGCAGTGGGGCGGGGACGGCCGCCTCGCCCGGCAGCTGTGGCCCCGGCTCTCCGCCCTGGACCCGGACCCGGACGCGCTGGCCGTGCTGGACCTGGCGCTCGCGCTGCTCACGGACCACGACCTGGCCGCCTCGACCCTGGCCGTACGGGTGGCCGCGTCGGCGCGCGCGCATCCGTACGCGGCGGTCTCGGCCGGGCTCGGCGCGCTCGAGGGCCCCCTGCACGGCTCCGCCGGGCGGCTCGCGCACCGGATGCTGGTGGAAGTGCTCGAACGCGGGGGCGCCGCGCCGGTGGTGACCGAGTACCTGCGCGCGGGCCGCCGGGTGCCCGGGCTCGGGCACCGGCTCTACAAGGGCGAGGACCCGCGGGCGACGGCCCTGTTCGCACGGCTGGAGGGGCTGGCGCAGGCCGCCCCGGCGCTGGGCGCGGCGCGCGAGGTGGCCGGGGTGATGGCCCGGCACGGCGGCGGCCTGTACCCGAACGTGGACCTGGCGCTGTCGGTGCTGACGGTGTCGTGCGGGATGGCGGCGGAGGCCGGGGAGACCGTCTTCGCGGTGGCCCGCACGGCCGGATGGATCGCGCACGCGCTGGAGGAGTACCAGGAGCGTCCGCTGCGGATGAGGCCCAGCGGACAGTACGAAGGCCCCCGCCCGCCACAGCCGGTGCCGTGACGGGCGGGGTGTCCGGCCGCGGCGTCAGGTCCGCAGCCAGACCGCCGTGTCCTGCGGAAGCAGCCCGTCCTCGTCCAGGGCGGAACTGCTCAGCAGGAGGCTCGTGTGCGCCGGCGGCGCGACCGGCTCCGGCGACAGGTTGGCCACGCACACCAGCCCGTCGGGCCGGGTGAAGGCCAGCACCCCGGGCGGCGCGGGCAGCCACTCCAGCGATCCCCCGCCGAAGCCGCCGGCGGCGCGGCGCAGGCCGAGGGCCGTCCGGTAGAGGGTGAGCATCGAGTCCGGGTCTCCGTCCTGGCGGTCCGCGGCGTACGCCGGCCAGTCGGCGGGCTGGGGCAGCCAGGGGTCGTTCCAGGGCTCGGCGGTCCACGGCAGCGGAACCCGGCAGCCGTCCCGGCCCGGATCGGTGCCGCCGGAGCGGAAGTGCATGGGGTCCTGGATGCGGCCGAGCGGTATCTCGGCTTCCGGCAGCCCGAGTTCCTCGCCCTGGTAGACGTACACGGCTCCGGGCAGGGCCAGGGTCAGCAGCGCGGCGGCGCGCGCCCGGCGGGCGCCGAGTGCCAGGTCGGTCGGGGTACCGAAGGCCTTGGCGGCGAAGTCGAAGCCGGTGTCGGCGCGCCCGTAGCGGGTGACCGTACGGGTCACGTCGTGGTTGCACAGCACCCAGGTGGCCGGGGCGCCGACAAAGGCGTGCTCGGCGAGGGTCTCCTCGATGGAGGTCCGCAGCCGGTCCGCGTCCCAGGGGCAGCTGAGGAAGGAGAAGTTGAAGGCGGTGTGCAGCTCGTCGGGGCGCAGGTAGCGGGCGAAGCGCTCGGAGTCCGGGAGCCAGACCTCGCCGACGAAGATGGCCCCGTACTCGTCCGCGATGGCGCGCCAGGAACGGTAGATGGTGTGCAGGTCGTCCCGGTCGATGTACGGGTGGACCTCGCCGGGCCAGGGTTCGGGCGAGCGGCCGGCCAGGTCGGGCAGGGCCGGGTCCTTGGCGAGCAGGGCCGCGGAGTCGATCCGTACGCCGGACACTCCGCGCTCGAACCAGAACCGCAGGACTTCCTCGTGCTCCCGGCGGACGGCGGGGTGGTCCCAGTTGAGGTCGGGCTGCTGCGGGGTGAACAGGTGCAGGTACCACTCCCCGTCCGGTACCCGTGTCCAGGTGGCGGCGCCGTTGAACTGCGAGGGCCAGTCGCCGGGCGGCAGTTCGCCGTGCTCGCCGCGGCCGGGGCGGAAGTGGAAGAGCTCGCGCTCCGGGCTGCCGGGGCCGGCGGCGAGGGCCGCCCTGAACCAGGCGTGCTGGTCGGACACGTGGTTCGGGACGATGTCGACAATGGTGCGGATGCCCAGTTCGCGGGCCTCGGATATGAGCTTCTCCGCTTCGGCGAGGGTGCCGAAGGCGGGGTCGATGGCGCGGTAGTCGGCGACGTCGTAGCCGCCGTCGGCGAGCGGGGAGAGGTACCAGGGGGTGAACCAGAGCGCGTCCACGCCCAGTTCGGAGAGATAGGGGAGGCGGGCCCGGACGCCCGCGAGGTCACCGGTGCCGTCCCCGTCGCCGTCGGCGAAGCTCCGTACGTACACCTGGTAGATGGCGGCCGAGCGCCACCAGTCGGCGGCGTTTTCGGGCAGGGGAAAGTCAGCCACGGAGGGGTCCTCTCACAGGGGGCGGCCGGGCACGGCGGCGGTGCGGGGTGCTGCTCACCCCTTGAGGGAGCCTGCCGTCAGGCCGCTCATGATGTTGCGCTGGAAGATCAGGAAGATGACGAGGGTGGGCGCCGAGGCCATCGCGAGCGCGGCGACGAGATGGTTCTCGGGGACTCCCCTGGCCAGTGAGTAGATGCCGACGTTGAGCGTCTGCAGGGCCGGGTCGGGGAGGGTGAGCATCGGCCAGAGGAAGTCCTTCCAGACCCCGACGACGGCGAAGATGGACACGACGCCGAGGACGGGCCGGGACATCGGCAGGACCACGGAGCGCAGGGTGCGCAGGGCGGAGGCTCCGTCGATGGCGGCGGCGTCGAGGATCTCTCCGGGGATGGAGTCGAAGAATCGTTTCAGCAGGAAGATGTTGAAGGCGTTCGTGACGGAGGGCAGCCAGATCACCCAGGGCGTGTTGAGCAGGTTCCGCTGGATGATCGGCATGTCCAGGACCGTGAGGTACTGCGGTACGACGAGGACGGTGGCCGGGATCATCAGCGTCGCGAGCATCATCCCGAGAACGGCCTTGCCGAGGACGGGCCGGAGCTTGGACAGCGAGTACGCGGCGGCCACGTCGAGGACGAGCTGGAAGGCCAGGGCCCCGAAGGCGTAGTAGAGGGTGTTGAACAGCAGCTTGGCGAGGTCCATGACCTTCCAGGCGGCCGCGTAGTTGTCGGGGTGCAGGGAGTCGGGGACCAGGGTCGGCGGGACCTGGGTGAACTCCTGGGTGCTCTTGAGGCCGTTGGCCACCATCCAGTAGAGGGGCCCGAGGAAGACGACCGTGAAGCCGACGACGACCACGGCCAGGGCGCTCCAGTAGAGGACCTTGCCCCGGGTGCGGCCGAGTTGGGCCGGCGATATCAGCGTGCGCTCTGCCATGTGAGGTGCTCCCGTCAGTTCTCGTTGTCGCTGCTCAGCCGGACGTACACGGCGGAGAAGCCGGCGAGCAGGACGAGCAGGCACAGGCCCAGGGCCGCGGCGCCGCCGTACTGGTTGAAGCTGAAGGCGTACTGGTAGATGAGGACGACGACGGTGGTGGTCGACCCCTCGGGGCCGGCGCCGCCGGTCAGCATGAAGGGTTCGACGAACACCTGCATCGTCGCGATGATCTGCATGAGCAGCATCAGCGAGAGGATGAGCCTGGTCTGCGGGATCGTGACGTGCCAGATCTTGCGCAGTACGCCGGCCCCGTCGAGCTCGGCCGCTTCGTAGAGCTCGCCGGGCACCCCCTGGAGGGCGGCCAGGTAGATCAGGGTCGCTCCGCCCATGTTCATCCACGTGGAAGCGATGACGACGGACAGCATCGCGGTGTCGGTGGACTGCAGCCAGTCCTGCGCCGGCAGGTGCAGGAATTCCAGGATCTTGTTGAAGACGCCGTAGCCGGGATCGTAGAAGTACTTGAAGAGCAGGATCGAGGCCACCGGCGGCATCATCACCGGCAGGTAGACCAGCAGGCGCAGATAGCCCTGCGCGTGCCGGAATTCGTTGAGCACGATCGAGACGACGAACGGCACGACGAAGCCGAGGAGCAGGGCGAGCCCCGTGAAGAGCAGGGTGTTGCGCCAGGCCTGCCAGAAGGCCGGATCGTTGAACACGTAGCGGAAGTTGTCCCAGCCGACCCAGCGGACGGTGCCGCCCTCGGTCTTCTGGAAGGCCAGCAGGAACTCCCGGACCATCGGGTACCAGGAGAAGAAGGAGAAGCAGAGGACGGCGCCGATCAGAAAGCCGTGGGCCGAGAGGTTCCGCTTGAGCGTCCGGACGAATTCCTCGCGGGAGGTACCGGACAGGGTGGGAGCCGACATCGCCGCTCGCTCCTTGGTGGGTCGTCGCCATCGATATGCGGGGGTACGGGGCTCACGGCCCGGGGGCGGGTCCGGGCCGGGGAGGCCGCCCGGACCTCCCCCGGCCGGTCCGCTACTGGTTGGCCAGCACCTGGTTGACGGCCTTCTCGGCCTCCGCGAGCAGCTGCGCCGCGTCGGCGTCCTTGTTCGTCAGGACGCCCGACATCACCTTGTCGAGGACCTTGTAGACCTCCTGGGCCTTCAGCGGCTCGGCCTTGCCGGGCACCGGGTTGTCCAGGAAGGGCTTGAAGTTGGCGACCGGCATGGTGGCGCTGGCGGCCTTCAGCTCGTCGTCCTTGGCCTTGCTGGCGCCGGTGAAGAAGGCGGGCTGCGGAAGTCCGACCGGCAGGCCGTCGGCCTTGCTGCGGTCGTACTGGAACTGGCCCTTGCCGACCGAGAGCGTCTTGAAGTTCAGCCAGGCGACGGCGGCCTTGATCTTGTCGGGCGAGCTGCCCTTCTTGATCATGTAGCCGTTGCCGCCGGCCAGCGTCGCGGCGCCGCCGGGGATCGGTCCCATGCCGAAGTTCTCGTACTTGGCGGAGAGCTGCTGGACCATGTACGTGATGTCGTCGGGCGCGGCGAGGAACATGCCGAGCTTGTCCGAGGCCATCTGCTTCTGCAGGTCGCCCCACTTGAGCAGCTGGGTCTTGCCCATGCTGTCGTCCTCCCAGCGCATGGCGTGGAGGTTGTCGACGACCTGCTTGCCGGTCGGGTTGTTGAAGGCCGCCTTGCCGTCGGCGCCGACGACGTCGCCGCCCATGCCGTACATCGCGGCGGTGAAGTGCCAGCCACCGGTGTTCTCCACGCTGTACTCGCCGTAGCCGGCCGTGCCGTTGCCGAGCGCCGCGATCTTCTTCGCGGCCGCCCGGACCTCGTCCCAGGTACGCGGCGGCTGGTCGGGGTTGAGGCCCGCCTGCTGGAAGAGCTTGCGGTTGACCAGCAGGCCCATCGTGTAGTTGCTGGTGGGCAGGGCGTAGAGCTTGCCGTCGTTCTTGAGGGTGTTGATGACGTTCTTGTCGATGTCGCCGAAGCCCGGGACCGTCTTGGCCGTGACGTAGGCCGAGATGTCCTCGGCGCCGTCGTTGTCCAGCACCTGCTTGAGGTCGGTGAAGTAGGAGTAGAAGACGTCCGGCTGCGACTTGGCCTTGAGCATCGCCGTGAAGCGCGGGGGCTCCAGGCACTGGCCGGGGGTGGAGCGGCCTTCGATCGTGACGTTCGGGTAGGTCTTGTTGAACTCCGCCACGTCCTCCTTCCACTGCTTGAGCTCGGCGGCCTTCGCCGCGGGCGGCATGCAGTCGATGGAGAGGGTGACCTTGGTCTTCGGGTCGAGCGGTGCGGTGGCGTCCGCGGAACCGCCGGACGGCTGGTTCTTGGTGTCGTCTCCCCCGCTGCTCGTACCGCAGGCCGCGAGGGCGGTGACGGCGAGCGCCGAGACGAGGGCGGCCGCGGTGGTGCGGCGGATGTTGGTTCTCATCGGTGGTCCCCTTCGAGCATCAAGCAGGAGGCGTGGGGCGAGTGTGGGGGCGAGCGCGGCACACTCAACCACCACCACCAGATGAACGCAATATCTCGCGCAGATTTCGCAAGAGTTTGGCAGTGAGCTGCCGGACAGGTCGGACACGGAACGCAAAACAGGGCCCTGCAACGTCGGTGAGACGTTGCGGGGCCCTGTGGTTCGAGGGGCGGAGCGGAGCGGGGCGCTACGCGGGCCGGGGGCGCGGGACCTGCGCCGTGGAGCCTCGCACCACGAGTTCCGGCTCGAAGAGCAGCTCACCGGGCTGTACGGCGGCCCCCTGGATCTGCGCGGTGAGCAGCTCCACGGCGGCCCGGCCCATGGCCTCGATGGGCTGGCGGACGGTGGTCAGCGGGGGTTCGGTGCAGTTCATGAACGCCGAGTCGTCGTACCCGACGACGGAGACCTCCCCCGGTACGTCCAGCCCCCGGCGGCGGGCCGCCCGGATGGCCCCGAGGGCCAGCGGGTCGCTCGCGCAGATGATGCCCGTCACCCCGCGGTCCAGCAGTCGCGAGGTGGCCGCGTGGCCGCCCTCCAGGGAGAACAATGCCCGTTCCACGTGCTCGGCGGGCAGCTCCGTACCGGCCGCCGCGGCGACCGCCTGGGCGGCCACGAGCTTGCGCAGCGAGGGGATGTGGTCGGGCGGGCCCAGTACCAGGCCGATGCGCTCGTGGCCGAGCGAGGCCAGGTGGCGCCAGGCCTGTTCGACCGCGACGGCGTCGTCGCAGGACACGCAGGGGAAGCCCAGGTCCTCTATCGAGGCGTTGATGAGCACCACCGGGACCTTGCGGTCGTGCAGCAGCCGGTAGTGCTCGTGCGGGGCGTCGGCCTGCGCGAACAGTCCGCCGGCGAAGACGACGCCGGACACCTGCTGCTGGAGCAGGAGCTCGACGTAGTCCGCCTCGGACACCCCGCCGGTGGTCTGCGTGCAGAGCACCGGGGTCAGCCCCTGCTGGGCCAGCGCGCCGCCGATGACCTCGGCGAAGGCCGGGAAGATCGGGTTCTGGAGTTCCGGCAGGACCAGGCCGACCAGCCGGGCGCGCTCGCCGCGCAGCTGGGTGGGGCGCTCGTAGCCGAGGACGTCGAGGGCCGTGAGCACGGACTGGCGGGTCGCGTCCGAGACGCCCGGCTTGCCGTTGAGCACCCGGCTGACCGTTGCCTCGCTGACCCCCACCTTCTTCGCTACTTGAGCAAGTCGTCGCGTCATGAGCGCAAGAGTAGCGCAAACAATGCAAGTTCCTTGCAGTTCGATTACGGCCAGTTTGGCCCATCCGGATCCGGCGCGGAACCCCCTGCGCCGAGGCGGCTCCGCGATCACGCCGAGCAGCGGCGGGGCACCCCGCAGGGCCGCCCCGCCGCTCTCTCGCCGGCCGCCCGCTACGGCAGCTGGTTGATCTTGAACGTCGAGGTCGTGTTCCGTACGTCCACGGCGTTGTCGCTCATCCGCAGGTTCTGGATGGTGACCTCACCCACCGCCGGTCCCTGTCCCGCCTCGGGCATCTCGTTCGCCCAGAGACCGAACCCGGATTTGGCGTCGAAGGCGTCGCCGCTCTTCTTCGCCCCGGTGATGGTGATGTCCTTCAGGACGGTGTCCTTGATGGGATTGACCGGCTGTCCTCCGATGTACTGGGTCTGGAACATGATTCCGCTGTACGTCGGGTCGATGATGTCGACGTTGTTGATCCGGATTCCCTGGAACACCTTGGAAGCCGAGAAGATCCAGATTCCGGGGAAGGTCTGCGCTCCCCAGAAGTGGCCGCCCGACCGGACGATCGAGATGTTCTCGAAGGTCGTCGGATCGGTCCCGAATCCGTTCATCGGATACCCGAAGTCCAGCGAGCTGATCGTGATGCCCGAGTAGACGAGGGTGTCGGCGATGTAGACGTTGCGGAAGGTGTTGTTGAAGCCGCCGTAGACGGCCACACCCGCCGCACGCCAGGTCAGGATCGTGGTCAGGTTCTCGTAGACGTTGTTCTTCATGTCCGCGCCGCCCGCGTCGATCGCGGAGAACAGCGCGAAACTGTCGTCACCCGTGGAGCGCGCCTCGTTGTTGGCCACGAGGTTGTCCGTGCTGCCGTTGGTCATGTTGATGCCGTCGGCGAAGGTGTCGCGGATGCGCGAGTTCTTGATGGTGATCCGGTCGGTGTTGGCGCCCCAGTAGAGGCACACCGTGTGCTCGTCCCAGATGTTGTCGATGGTCATGTCGGTGACGTTGGAGAAGTCGAAGACCTTGCCCGGACCGTCGATGCGCGAGGTGTAGTTGCCGAAGTGCGCGAAGCCCGAGAAGGACGAGCCCTTCGCGGTGCCCTCCGCGCGCCAGCCGGTATCGGTGTTGTCCTGCGAGGACGGGGCGTGGAAGCGGGTGAACCACGGTCCGGCGCCGACGACCTGCACGGCCTTGCCGTACACCTGGAACTTGCTCGCCGTCTCGTAGTCGCCGGGCGGCAGGTAGACGCCGACGAGCTTGCCCGTGGTGTCCATGCGGACCTTGTCCAGGGCGTTCTGCACGTCCTGGTGGGTGAAGCCGGTGGGCACGGCGTAGGTGGCCGGGTCGGGGTTGGGGATCACCGTGGCCTGCTCCAGGCTCACGAAGTCGATCGCGTAGGTCGAGGTGTTCGCCGCGTCCTTCTGGAGGCGGATCTTGCTGCCCTGCGGGACGGTCTCGCCGAGCAGGATGTTCGCCTCGTCGTAGATGTGCCGCGGGGCGCCCGCGCCCGGCGAGTTGCCGGGGCCGGCCTCGGCCCCGTAGAGCCAGGAGTACTTGGAGGTCAGCGGCAGGGCCTTCTTCAGGACGCCGTTGACGTAGACGTTGATGGTGGAGTCGATCCCGCCGCCGCCCGGGGCGTCCGGGATGGAGAAACGGGTGACCAGGGTGTTGGTGGCGGCCCGGGTGGTGAATTCGACGTACTCGCCCGTCGCGTCGAGGTTCACGGCCTTGCGGCCCGAGGCCTCGCCGGCGATGTCGCCGATGGTGCGGTTGGGGCCGACGACATTGGCCCCGCCGCCGACCACGCCGTCCTCGGCCTCGTACGTGTCGAAGGGCATGTTCGCCCCGCGGCCGACGAAGAAGGGCTTGGTGGAGGTGTTGTTGCCGCGCTTGACCGGCAGTTCGTTGGCGTCGTCGGCGAGGACCACCTTGACGGTGTACTTGCCGTTGGCCGCCGTCCAGTTGCCCAGCGCGATCGGTGCCGTGGAGGCGCCGGCCGCGAGCGCGCCGCCGAAGGAGCCCGTCAGCGTGCGGACGGTGGCGCCGCCCGCGTCCTGAAGGGTGAGGGTGACGTTGTGCGTGCCCGCGGCGGCCGCCACGGTGCCCTGGTTCTTGACGGTGACGGAGAAGTCCACCTGCTGGCCGGCGGATGGGGCGCCCGGCGACCAGGCGACGGCCGAGGCCACCAGGTCCGAGCTGTCGACGGGCCGGACCACGAGCGGGGAACCGGTGAACCCGTTGTTCGTCTCGTTCTGCTCGATGACCGCGTTCGCCTCGTCGACGACCGCGCTCAGCGGGTACGTGCCCGCGTCGCGCGGGCCGATGCCGGCCGTGACGGCCGCCGTGGCGCCCGCGGCCAGGGCCGGCACGTTGGCGGTGGCGACCTTGGAGCCGCCGAGCTGGAAGGAGACGGCGCTCGCGGCCGCCGCGGCCGGGCCGCTGTTCTTGACGGTGGCGGACAGGGTGACGGAGTCCGACTCCACGGGGGCGGCCGGAGCGGCGCTCAGGGCCGTGACCTGGAGGTCCGGGTTGGGCGCCGGAACGCCCACGACCTGGAACTCGGCGATCTGGCCGTTGGAGGCGCCGGTGTTCGACGTGAAGCGCAGCTGCACGTCCGCGACGCGGGCGTTCACCGGGATGGTGACGGTGTTCGAGCCGGAGGCCGGGTTGAACACGTAGTCCTTGGCGGCGACCAGGCCGGTGACGCCCGGGGCGCTCTGCTCGCGGCCGAGGACCTGGATGTTCTGGGTACGGGTGCCCCAGCTGCTGTCCGGGTTGAGCTTGAGGACCAGGCGGTCCACGTCGGCGTTGGCGCCGAGCGCCACGGTCAGGGTGCTCGGGTAGGCGCCGCCGGCACCCTCCCAGTAGGTGCTGGTGCTGTTGTCGTTGGCGTTCTCCGCGACGAAGGTGTGGATCACGGAGGAGGCGGTGATGGGCTTGCCGACGGCCAGGTTGGATCCGCCGCCCCCGCTGCCGTTGCGCGTCACGGAGTTGCTGTCGCCGGAGCGGTTGCCCGCCGCGTCCTTGGCCCGGACGAAGTAGCTCACGGTGGCGGTGGCCGGCTGGGTGTCGGTGTAGGTGGTGACGTCGCCCGCGACCGTGGTGACGGGCACGTTGTTGGCGAACACCTCGTAGCCGGTGACGCCGACGTTGTCGGTGGAGGCCTGCCAGGTCAGCCTGATCTGGCCGGACGCCGGCTCGGTGAGGGCCAGGGCGCCCGGGACGGTCGGGGCCTGGGTGTCACCGGTTTCCCCGGCACGGGTCACGCTGTTGCTGTTCGCCGACTGGTTGCCGGCCGCGTCCTTGGCACGGACGTAGTACGTCACGCTCGCGGAGGCCGGCTGGGTGTCGGTGTAGGTGGTGACGTTGCCGGCGACGCTGGTGCGCAGCTGGTTGTTGGCGTAGACGTCGTAGCCGGTGACACCGGTGTTGTCGGTGGAGGCGTTCCAGGTGAGCTTGATCTGGCCGGTGGCGGGTTCGCTGTAGGAGAGCGCGGCCGGAGCGGTCGGCGCCTGGGTGTCACCGGTCGTCGGTCCGTAGATCTCCAGCTCGGAGAGCTGCCCGCCGGGCTGTACGGAGTTCTGCGATATCCATACGCGCAGGTAGCGGGTGGTGGTGGCGTCGAAGGTGATGGTCACCGCGTTGGCGCCGGCCGGGTTGAACTCGTAGGCCTTGGAGGCGGTCAGGTCGGTGTAGTCCGTGCCGTTGGCACTGCCCTGGATCTTGAGGGTCTGGGTGCGGGCACCCCAGTTCTCGGGCAGCTTGAGGACCACCCGGTCCACGCGCACCGAGGAGCCCAGGTCGGCCTGGAGCCACTGCGGCATGGCGTTGTTGACGCTCTCCCAGTAGCTGGCCGTGTTGCCGTCATTGGCGTTGCCCGCCACGTAGACCTGGGTGTTGCTGCTCGCGGTCAGGGTCTTGCCGAGCGCCAGGTTGCTCCCGGACTCACCGGGCGCGTGGACCTCCAGCTCGGAGAGCTGGGCCGCCTGCCAGCCGGTGTTGGCGGTGATGTCGATGCGCACGTACCGGGTCTGGGTGGCCGGGAAGCCGATGGTGACCACGTTCCCGGCGCCCTGGCCGAAGGTGTACGTCGCCGAGCTCACCAGGGTGCTGTAGCTGGTGCCGTCGGCGCTGCCCTGGACGGACAGGGTCTGGTTCCGGCTCTCCCACGCTGCGGGGAGCTTGAGCACGACCTGGTCGATCCGGGTGGTGGCTCCGAGGTCGGTCTGCACCCACTGGGGGAAGGTGCTCCCGGCGCTCTCCCAGTACGAGGACTGGTTGCCGTCGGTGACGTTGGCGGCCGTGTAGGCGCCGTTGGTGCTGCTCGCGGTGGCGGGCCGGCCCGCCGAGACGCTCGGTCCGCCGGCGGCCACGGCGGTGAGAGCGGGCCAGCCCAGCATCAGCAGGGCGGTGCTGATCAAGGCGGCCAGGGCCCGCCATCTCCAGTTGTGCCTTCTCATATGTCCTCGTCCCTCGACATGAACTTTCTGAACCACAGGAGAAAGGAATTTGCGGTGTGCGGTGCGAGAGTTGCAGAGCATTGCCGAGTCGTCTACATCTCTGACAGCACTTTCATGCCGTCATCGCTTGCGCAAGCTGGGCGCAAATAACGCAAGTCATTTGCGTAGAAGAGGGAAATTCCGCTTGAGCCCGATTCGGCCTACCGTTCGTACACATGCGGTCCTTGCGGTTCCCCCACATGAGCTCCCGGCGCCTCGGGCTGCCCAGGCGGGCCGTCTCCCAGATCCTGCTGACCCAGCTGGCCATCGCGGCCGGGGTGCTGGTCCTGGCCACCGGTCTGTTCCTGGCCCCGCTGAGCGCGCAGCTCGACGACCAGGCCATGCGCCGCGCCCTGGCCATCGCCCAGAGCACGGCTGCCGACCCTGCGGTGGCCGCCGGGCTCCTCGTCTCGGGTCCTTCGGCCGACGGCCCGGTGCAGGCCTCCGCCGAGCGGATCCGCCGGGCCACGGGCGCCGAGTACGTGGTCGTCATGGACACGGCCGGAATCCGCCGCTCGCACCCGAGCCCCGACCGGATCGGCCGGCCCGTCTCCACCGACCCCGGCGACGTCCTGGCGGGCCGCGAGGTCATGGAGATCGACGAGGGCACCCTCGGACGCTCCGCCCGGGGCAAGGTCCCGCTGCTCGCCGCCGACGGCGAGATCGTCGGCGCCGTCTCGGTCGGCATCGCCTACGACAGCGTCCAGGCCCGCCTGCTCGGAGCCATCCCGGGCCTGCTCGCCTACGCGGGCGGCGCCCTGGCGGCCGGGGCCCTCGCCGCCTACCTCCTCTCCCGCCGGATCCAGCGCCAGACCCGGGACCTGGCCTTCTCCGATATCGCGGGCCTGCTCGCCGAGCGCGAGGCGATGCTGCACTCCATCCGGGAAGGCGTGATCGCCCTCGACCGGGAGGGCCGCGTCCGGCTGGTCAACGACGAGGCCGCCCGGCTGCTGGGCCTCGCGCCCGACTCCGCCGACGCGGTCGCCGGACGCGCACTGGACGACGTACTGGGCGCGGGCCGCACCACCGACGTCCTGACCGGCCGCGTCACCGGCCACGACCTGCTCACCGTCCAGGGCCCACGGGTCCTGGTCGCCAACCGGATGCCCACCGATGACGGCGGAGCCGTGGCCACCCTGCGCGACCGCACCGAGCTCGAACACCTGGGCCGCGAGCTCGACTCCACCAAGGGCCTGATCGACGCCCTGCGGGCACAGGACCACGAGCACGCCAACCGCCTCCACACCCTCCTCGGCCTGCTCGAACTGGGTCTGTACGAGGAGGCGGTGGAGTTCGTGACGGAGGTCGTCGGCGTGCACCGCAGCACCGCCGAACAGGTCACCGAGAAGATCCACGACCCGCTGCTCGCCGCGCTGCTGGTCGGCAAGGCCACCGTCGCCGCCGAGCGCGGCGTCCCGCTCCGCCTGGCCGACCGGGCCCTGCTGCCCGACCGCCTCGTGGACCCGGGCGGGCTGGTCACCATCGTCGGCAACCTGGTCGACAACGCGCTGGACGCGGCGGTGGGCTCGCTCGCGCCGCTGGTCGAGGTCGACATCCGGGCGCAGGGGCGCACGGCGGTCCTGCTGGTCCGCGACAGCGGCCCCGGCGTCCCGGCGGCACGCCGCGAGGAGATCTTCACCGAGGGCTGGTCGACCAAGCAGCCCCGGGCCCACCGTGAGCGCGGGCTCGGTCTCGCGCTGGTGCGGCGCCTGGCGGAGCGGCAGGGCGGCACCGTCCGGGCCGGCGAGGCAGCGGACGGAGGGGCGGAATTCTCCGTCGTGCTCCCGGAGGCCCTGCGATGAACGAGACCCCGAGCAGGATCTCCGGCGTGCACGGAGACCACAGCGGCCACCGCGAGTACAGCGGCTACCGCGAATTCGACGTATTGGTCGTCGACGACGACATGCGTGTTGCCCGGATCAACGCGGCCTACGTGGCGAAGGTTCCCGGCTTCCGCGTGTCGGCCCGGGCCCATTCGGCGGCGGAGGCCCTGGCGCTCCTCGACTCCCGGCCGGTGGACCTGATCCTCCTCGACCACTACCTGCCGGACGAGAACGGCCTGGACCTGGTCCGGCGCCTGCGCGAACGGGGCCACCACACCGACGTCATCATGGTGACGGCCGCCCGCGACCTGGCCACCGTCCAGGCCGCGATGCGCCTGGGCGCCCTCCAGTACCTGGTCAAACCCTTCACCTTCGCCGGCCTGCGCACCCGCCTCGAGGCGTACGCGGCCCTGCGCCGCACCCTGGACACGGGCGGCGAGGCCGAACAGGCGGAGGTGGACCGGATCTTCGGCACCCTCGCCGCGGCGGGCGGCACCGAGGACCTGCCCAAGGGCCACTCCCCCACCACCGCCGAGCTGGTCCGCCAGGTCCTGCGCACCGCCGAGGGCCCGCTCTCCACCCAGCAGATCGCCGACCGTGCGGGCATCAGCCGCCAGACCGCCCAGCGCTACCTCAAGCTCCTCGACCGCTCCGGCCGCGTCACCCTGGCCCTGCGCTACGGCGAGACGGGCCGCCCGGAACACCGCTACGCCTGGCAGCCCCCGGCGACGGGATGACGCCCCGCGGGTGCCCTCACGCGGATGCCCTCACGCCGGCTCCCTCACCCGGGCGACCCCACCCGGCCGTCAGACCGCCCCGGCCCCCGTCAGGGAGCGGACCTCCGTCTCCGCGTGCCGCCGCTCGTCCGGTTCCTCCGCGGAGGTGACCGTGCCCAGCCAGCCCGCCAGGAAGCCCAGCGGGATCGAGACGAGGCCCGGGTTCTGCAGCGGGAAGTACTGGAAGTCCACGCCCGGGAACAGGGATTCGGGGCTGCCGGAGACCACCGGCGAGAGCACCACCAGCAGCACCGCCGGGACCAGCCCCCCGTACACCGACCAGACGGCGCCCCGCGTGGTGAAGCCGCGCCAGAACAGGGTGTACAGCAGCACCGGCAGGTTCGCCGAGGCCGCCACCGCGAAGGCCAGCCCCACCAGGAAGGCCACGTTGAGGTCCTGCGCGAGCAGCCCCAGCGCGATCGCCACCGCCCCGATCCCGACGGCGGCGACCCTGGCCACCGCCACCTCGCTGCGCTGGCGGGCGTGGCGGCGCTTCAGCGAGGCGTACAGGTCGTGCGCGACGGAGGCCGAAGACGCCAGGGTGATCCCGGCGACCACGGCGAGGATGGTCGCGAAGGCGATGGCGGCCACGAAGGCGAACAGCACGGCGCCGCCGGTGGACTCGGCCCCGCCGCCCAGGAACGCCGCGAGCAGCGGAACCGCCGTGTTCCCCGAGGCGTTGGAGGCCCTGACCTGCTCCGGTCCGAGCAGCGCCGCCGCCCCGAAGCCGAGCACGATGGTCATCAGGTAGAAGCCGCCGATCAGCGCGATCGCCCACACCACCGACCGGCGGGCCGCCCGCGCCGTCGGCACCGTGTAGAAGCGCGACAGGATGTGCGGCAGCCCGGCCGTACCGAGGACCAGGGCGAGCCCGAGGCTCATGAAGTCGAAGCGGGCCGTCCAGTCGCCGCCGTACTTGAGCCCGGGGCTCAGGAAGCGGTTCCCGTGCCCGCTGCGCTCGGCGGCGCTGCTGAGCAGCTGGTCGAAGTTCCCGTGGAAGCGCAGCAGCACCAGCAAGGTCAGCGTGATCGCCCCGCCCATCAGCAGGACGGCCTTGACGATCTGGATCCAGGTGGTGGCCCGCATGCCGCCGAAGGACACGTAGATCACCATGAGCGCGCCGACCCCGATCACGGTCAGCGTCCGTGCGGTCCGGCCCGAATCGGCGAGCAGCAGGCCGACGAGGCTGCCCGCGCCGACCATCTGCGCGACGAGGTACAGCACCGAGACGACGACCGAGGAGGTCCCCGCGGCGATCCGCACCGGACGCTCGCTCATCCGGGCGGCGACCACGTCGGCGAGGGTGAAACGGCCGCAGTTGCGGACGAGTTCCGCGACGAGGAACAGCACCACCAGCCAGGCGACGAGGAAGCCCACCGAGTACAGGAGGCCGTCGTAGCCGAAGAGCGCGATCAGGCCGGAGATGCCGAGGAAGGAGGCGGCGGACATGTAGTCGCCCGCGATGGCGAAACCGTTCTCCAGCGGGGAGAAGAGCCGGCCGCCCGCGTAGAACTCCTCGGCCGATCCGTGCCGGTTGCGGCTCACCCAGGTGGTGATGCCCAGCGTGACGGCGATGAAGACGCTGAACAGGAGCAGCGCCAGGGTCTGGTGCTCCGTGGTCACCGGCCCGCCCCCCGCGCCCGCGTGCGTTCCTGATCGCGTTCCTGCTCGAAGACCGTCCAGCGCAGGTCCAGGGCCGCGCGGTCGCGCCGCAGCCGCGCGTGCCGGGCGTAGGCCCAGGTCAGCAGGAAGGTGCTGAGGAACTGCCCGAGACCGGCCAGCAGGGCCACGTTGACGGACCCCGCCACGGGCCGGGCCATCACGCCCGGCGCCGCGGTGGCCGCGATCACGTAGGCGACGTACCAGAGGAAGAACCCGGCGGTCGCGGGGACGACGAACCTTCGGTAGCGGCTGCGCACCTCCTGGAAGGCGGCGCTGCGCTGCACTTCGAGGTAGATGTCGGATGCTCCGGGCGTGTGCGGACCGCCGGGGGACGACCGAGGCGGTGACGTTTCCGCACCCTCGCCGGCCGATCCGCCGGAACCCTCGCCTACGCCGGTACCCGCGCCCTCGCCCCATCCGACGGCCAGCGCGTCGTACCAGGGGTCGTCCAGCCGGATCGTTCCGGCATCACGACCTTCGTGCTTGTCCACCGAACTCTCCTTGTCACGCCGCCGCATTGGCCGCGTGCCCACAAGGATGTGCGGGAGGGAGGTTTCCGGACTGGTGTACCGGTGCTCTTCACTCCATCAGGTGATGGAGTGAAGAGCACCGGTGTGCCAGGCGCCCGGAGGTGCCACCGGGGGCACCGGGGGTTCCGACCGGGATCAGGCGTCGATCCGGGAGCGGTCCAGAGTGGCGGCGGAGCTGGTGATGAACTCCTTGCGCGGGGCCACCTCGTTGCCCATGAGCAGGTCGAAGACCGTCTCGGCCGAATCCAGGTCGCCGATGTTGATCCGGCGCAGGGTGCGGAAGCGGGGGTCCATGGTGGTCTCCGCCAGCTGGTCCGCGTCCATCTCGCCGAGACCCTTGTAGCGCTGGATCGAGTCCTTGTAGCGGATGTTCTTGCGCTGGTACTCGAGCAGGGTCTGGCGCAGCTCGTTGTCCGAGTACGTGTAGACGTACTTGTCCTGGCCCTTCTTCGGCTGGACGAGCTCGATCCGGTGCAGCGGCGGCACGGCGGCGAAGACCCGGCCCGCCTCGACCATCGGGCGCATGTAGCGCTGGAAGAGCGTGAGCAGCAGGCAGCGGATGTGCGCGCCGTCCACATCGGCGTCCACGAGCAGGACGATCTTCCCGTACCGGGCGGCGTCGATGTCGAAGGTCCGGCCCGAGCCGGCTCCTATGACCTGGATGATCGCCCCGCACTCGGCGTTCTTGAGCATGTCCGAGACCGACGACTTCTGGACATTGAGGATCTTGCCGCGGATGGGCAGGAGCGCCTGGAACTCCGAGTTGCGGGCGAGCTTGGCGGTGCCGAGCGCCGAGTCCCCCTCGACGATGAAGAGCTCGCTGCGCTCCACGTCGTCGCTGCGGCAGTCGGCCAGCTTGGCGGGCAGCGAGGAGGACTCCAGCGCGGTCTTGCGGCGCTGCGCCTCCTTGTGCTGGCGAGCCGCGATGCGGGTCCGGGCGGCCGCGACGATCTTCTCCATCACGGCGCGGGCCTGCTGCTTGTCGTCCCGCTTGGTGGAGGTCAGGAAGGCCTTGAGCTCCTTGGCGACGACGGCCGCGACGATCCGGGTGGCCGCCGAGGTGCCGAGCACCTCCTTGGTCTGGCCCTCGAACTGCGGCTCGGCGAGGCGGACGGTGACGACGGCCGTCATGCCCTCCATCGCGTCGTCCTTGACCACGTCGTCCTCGGCCACGCGCAGCAGCTTCGCGGAGCGCAGCACCTCGTTCACGGTCTTGGTGACCGAGCGCTCGAAGCCGGAGATGTGGGTGCCGCCCTTGGGGGTGGCGATGATGTTCACGAAGGACTTGACGTTGGTCTCGTACCCCGTGCCCCAGCGCAGGGCGATGTCCACGCCGAGCTCGCGGGTGACCTCGGTGGGGGTCATGTGGCCGCGGTCGTCGAGGACCGGGACGGTCTCCTTGAAGGTGCCCGTGCCGGTCAGGCGCAGGACGTCGCAGGCGGCCTTGTCCTGGGCGAGGTACTCGCAGAACTCGCTGATCCCCCCGTCGAAGCGGAAGGTCTCCTCGGTCTTGCCGGCCCCTTCCAGGGCGCGCTCGTCGCGGACGACGATGGTCAGGCCGGGGACGAGGAAGGCCGTCTGGCGGGCGCGCTGGTAGAGCGTGTCCAGCGTGAGCTTGGCGTCCTTGAGGAAGATCTGCCGGTCGGCCCAGTAGCGGATGCGGGTGCCGGTCTTGCCCTTGGTGATCCGCTTGCCCTTGCGCAGGCCGTTGGCGGGGTCGAAGGGGCTGTCCGGGCCCTGCTCGGTGAACATGCCGGGGACGCCGCGGCGGAAGCTGATGGTGTGCGTGGCGCTGCCCCGGTCGACCTCGACGTCGAGGCGGGCGGAGAGGGCGTTGACCACGGAGGCGCCGACGCCGTGCAGGCCGCCGGAGGCCGCGTACGAGCCACCGCCGAACTTGCCGCCGGCGTGCAGCTTGGTCATGACGACCTCCACGCCGGAGAGGCCGGTCTTCGGCTCGACGTCCACGGGGATGCCGCGGCCGTTGTCCCGGACCTCCACGGAGGCGTCCTCGTGGAGGATCACCTCGATGTGGTCGCAGTACCCGCCCAGGGCCTCGTCGACGGAATTGTCGATGATCTCCCAGAGGCAGTGCATGAGGCCACGGCTGTCGGTGGACCCGATATACATGCCGGGGCGCTTGCGGACGGCCTCGAGGCCCTCGAGGACGAGCAGGTGCCGCGCGGTGTAGTTGGAGCCGTCCCGGTCTGCTCCGGTCAGCAGTGCGCTGGGCACGGACGTGTCGGCGGTCACGCAGTTCGCTCCTCGCTGAATTTCTTTTCTGGCCCGGTCGGGCACAGTGGTGGCTCGGCTGCCGCTGGAAGGGTACCGAGGCCTGGTAGAGCCGATGCAACGCCACCCCAGGCCCTTCGTCAGCCTAGTCCAGATGCGCACGGGTGTTCGATCCTCCGCGCGAGTGAAGCAAACATCACGTTCCCTTCCACGCATGAACCATTTAGTGTTCGGGCACGTCCTCATGAACAACCGGCACTCAGCCGGAGAGGGCAGAACTGCGACAAGCGAACGACCTGACAACGCGAAACCGTAAAGCAACGCAATACGGCTCCTTCGCCGCCAACCGGCAGCAGCCGGCCAGCTTCGGAAGGAAGTTTCGAGGAAAAGCCGCGAGCGGGAACGTTTTCGGCCTGGTTGGATGTTGACCCTGGTACGACAGCTCGTCGAGCTAGAGAAGAGGCGACGTGACTACTGTTCTGACACCCGCGACCCCGCTGACGGCCGCTGACCGATGCGACCGTTGCGGCGCCCAGGCATATCTGCGCGTCGTCCTGCTGAGCGGCGGTGAACTGCTCTTCTGCGCCCACCACGGACGCAAGTTCGAGCCGGAACTCAAGAAGATCGCCGCGGAAATACAGGATGAGACCGAGCGGCTCACGTCCGCTCCGGCGGCCAGTGCCGCCGAACCCGAGGACCGCTGACACTAGGCCTGCACCTCGCATCCGACGAGCCAGGACCGGCCAGGCCGGTCGACGGGCGGTACCTCTGCGACCCAGAGGCACCGCCCGTCCTCATGTCCGGACCCGGCCGGTCCCGGCTGTCAGCGCTTCGGCGCGGGCCGGGCTCCCGACAGAAGGCCCCGTCCGGGCCCCTGGGCGGGGCGTGCGCCGATCCCCAGCTCCGCGCGGGCATCTGGACGTCCCCGCCCGCCCTGACCCGTCTCCGGGCCGGTGGTGGGCTCGGCGACGAAACCGAGCAGCGGCGCGATCCGCGTGTAGACCCCCGGGCTGTCGGCCCGGCCGCAGCCGCGCCCCCAGGAGACCAGCCCGATGAGGCGGCCCTGGGCCACCAGTGGCCCGCCGCTGTCCCCCTGGCAGGCGTCCTTGCCGCCCTCGCGGTCACCCGCGCACACCATGGAGTCGGACCGGTACTGCCCGTCGGCGTCCCCGGGGTAGGCCCGCCCGCAGACCTCGTCCGCCAGCACGGTCACCCTGGCGGCCCGCAGGGCGTACGCGTAGTCGCCGAAGCCGCTCGTGTCGCCCCAGCCGTATACGGCCGCGTCCGTCCCCGCCCCGTACGCCGGATCCCCGGGGCCGGCCATCGGCAGCACGTACTGCGCCGGCACGGCCTCGTCCAGGTCCAGTACGGCCAGGTCGCCGGCGTTGCTGCCCGGGTCGTAGCCGGGGTTCACCCGGGCGGAACGCACCGCGATCTCCCGCCCCTCGGTGGCGCGCAGCTCCGTACGCCCGGTGATCACCCGGAAGTCGCGGACGGAGTCGACCGGGCCGCCGAGCACCTGGCGCGCCAGGCAGTGCGCCGCGGTCAGGACCTTGGTCGGGGCGACGAGGACGCCCCCGCAGAACTGACCGCCCCGCGTACCTCCGAACCGGTCACGGCTGGCGAGGGCCACGACCCACGGGGCATCGGCCACCTTCACCGGCTTTCCGCCGATCACCACGCTGTCCGCCGCGGCTCGCGGCGCCTGGCTCAGCGGCGCCGCCGCCGCTCCCGCCACTATGGTCAGCGCTCCCGCCAGGACACGGGCAAAGGGACGACGCATGAGGCCTCCTGACTCCGAGTGTTCACGACTCCACCCAGAGTGGGACGCCCGGTGGCCGTGCGCACCCGCGCGGCCACCGGCGGCGACCTGCGCGGAACGCGCCCGCCGGCCGCCGTCGTGCGGGTCAGTCGAGGTAGTCGCGCAGCACCTGGGACCGGGAGGGGTGACGGAGCTTCGACATGGTCTTCGACTCGATCTGGCGGATGCGCTCACGGGTGACCCCGTAGACCTTGCCGATCTCGTCGAGGGTCTTGGGCTGGCCGTCCGTGAGGCCGAAGCGCATCGAGACCACGCCCGCCTCGCGCTCGCTCAGCGTGTCGAGCACCGAGTGGAGCTGCTCCTGCAGCAGCGTGAAGCTGACGGCGTCGGCCGGGACGACCGCCTCGGAGTCCTCGATGAGGTCGCCGAACTCGCTGTCGCCGTCCTCGCCGAGCGGGGTGTGCAGGGAGATGGGCTCGCGGCCGTACTTCTGGACCTCGATGACCTTCTCGGGGGTCATGTCGAGTTCCTTGGCCAGCTCCTCCGGGGTGGGCTCGCGGCCCAGGTCCTGGAGCATCTGGCGCTGGACGCGGGCCAGCTTGTTGATCACTTCGACCATGTGCACCGGGATGCGGATGGTGCGGGCCTGGTCGGCCATGGCGCGGGTGATCGCCTGCCTGATCCACCACGTGGCGTACGTGGAGAACTTGTAGCCCTTGGTGTAGTCGAACTTCTCCACCGCACGGATCAGACCCAGGTTGCCCTCCTGGATCAGGTCCAGGAAGAGCATGCCGCGGCCGGTGTAGCGCTTGGCGAGGGAGACCACGAGGCGGAGGTTGGCCTCCAGCAGGTGGTTCTTGGCGCGGCGGCCGTCCTCGGCGATGATCTCCAGCTCGCGCTTGAGCTTGGGCGCCAGCTTGTCGGAGTTGGCGAGCTTGTCCTCAGCGAAGAGTCCGGCCTCGATGCGCTTGGCGAGCTCCACCTCCTGCTCGGCGTTGAGGAGGGGGACCTTGCCGATCTGCTTGAGGTAGTCCTTGACGGGGTCGGCGGTCGCGCCGGCCACGGCGACCTGCTGGGCCGGGGCGTCGTCCTCGTCGTCCGAGATGACGAAGCCCTTGCTCTCGGCGCCGTCCTCTTCCTCCTCGGCATCGGCCTTGGCCGCGCCGGGACCCTCTTCGGCCGTCTCCTCGCCGTCGTCGTCGGCGTCCTTCTTGGCGGCGGTCTTCTTCGCCGCCGTCTTCTTGGCCGCGGTCTTCTTGGCGGGCGCGGCCTTCTTCGCCGCCGTCTTCTTCGCCGCCGTCTTCTTGGCGGCGGGTTCGGTCGCGGTCCCCTCCGCGAGGGCGTCACCGGATCCGGGGGCTTCGAGGGCCTGGTCCTCGGCCTCCGGGGCCGCCACGGCCGCGGCCGGCGCGGCGGCCGTCTTCGCGGCCGCCTTCTTGGCAACGGGCTCGGTGGCCGTCCGCTTGACGGGGCTCTTCGCTGCGACGCTCTTGCGGGTGGTGCGCTTGGGCGACTCCGCGGCACTGACCATCAGCGTCACACCCTCTTCCTCGAGGATCTGGTTGAGGCTGCGCAGAACATTCTTCCACTGGGTCGCAGGAATCTGGTCAGCCTCGAAGGCCCGACGCACGTCATCGCCGGCGATCTGCCCCTCGGCCTTGCCCCGCTCGATGAGCGCCATCACAGACTCGGAATCGGCGATCTCCGGCGGGAGCGTACGGGATGTGCTGGCCGACACGAACAACCTCTCGGAACGATGGAAACGGCTTCCGACCCCGGGCCTGGTGGTGCTGGACCGGAGCCGACGACCACCGACTGGGGATGGGCCGGGGGCGCGGGCAGGGGCCGGGGAGCTGCACAGCACCCGCAAGGGCTGCTGTCTTCCCTCCGTCGGCCATCACCTCTTAGGTCATCGCGTGACCTCGCTGAGCGTTACGCCCAATCTTCGTGGCCCGAGTCACACCCCGTTTGATGCCATGCCGGTCATACCGTGATTTGTGTGCGTCCGGTTGGTCCGAACACGCCCCGTTTCGGGGGCCGGACGGCTACCCGGTGCAGGTGTCCCGGCGGTCGCGGGCCGGGGCCGAGGGGGCGTGGGCCCCGCGGCGGCCGCCGCCGGTGCCGCCGGACCCTCCCCCGGACCGCGTCCGGGGGCACCCCCCGGGGCTCGGCGAAACGCCGGCGGACCTCCGCGCTCCCGTGCGCGCCCCCGTGTGCGCGCTCGTCAGTGCTCGCGCGGGGCGGGAACCACGCGCTCGACCTCCGGATGCACCGTCAGGAGCTGGCGCATGGCGTTCTCCGCGCCGATCGCGTCGCCGGCGGCGAGGGCCTCGACCATGCGCGCGTGGTGCGCGACGCAGGTCTCGCTGGGGCGGTCGCAGGCGGTGATGGGGCTGCCGGAGACCTGGAGGGCGGCGGAGACGATGCCGGAGAGGTGTTCGAGCATGCGGTTGCCCGCGACCTGGATGAGGAGCGCGTGGAACTCGTTGTCCGCGCGCGCGAAGGTGATCGAGTCGCCCTGGCCGAGGGCGTGCCCCATGATCTCGACCATGTCGGCGAGGCGCTGCTGGATGTCCGGGCGGCCGTGGCCGGCGGCGAGGCGGGCGGCGAGCGGCTCGATGGTCCAGCGCAGTTCGCCCAGTTCGCGGCGCTGGTCGTCGCGCTGGGGGCCGAAGGCGCGCCACTCGATGATGTCGGGGTCGAGCAGGTTCCAGTCGGCGACCGGGCGGACCCGGGTGCCGACGTTGGGGCGGGCGCTGACGAGGCCCTTGGCCTCCAGGACCCGCAGCGATTCGCGGACGACCGTGCGGGAGACTTCGAAGCGCTGGCCGATCTCCTCGGGGACCAGGGGGCGGTCCGCTCCGAGGTCGCCGGAAACGATCATCTGGCCGAGCTGCTGGACGAGTTGGCCGTGCAGTCCGCGGCCGCGGCTGCCTGCCGCGCGCCGGCCGACGCGGCTCAACTCGACGTCGGATCCGTCCCAGTGGGGCACTCCCACGCGGTCGGCCCCGGAGGCCTCCGGGTAGGGGTAGCGGTCGAGTTCGCCCGGGCCGGCGAGGCCGGAATCGGCATGGCGGGCGGCGGTCATCATGGTGTGCGCAAGGGTACTCACGAATCCTTTGTCGGCCGTGCCTCCACGACCCTTGAGGTCTTTGGTGAAAAGCACACGAAAGGGTGATCGGTGCCACCTACGCAATTGACGACTTATCGTAAAGAACCGGGCCTTTTACGGGGAGTTGCGATCCGAGGCTCCCGATGTGAACGGCATCGGTCTCGATGGGGTCTCCTCCCGTACCGGAACGATCACCAACGATCCCTCACAATCGGACGCGGCCACGCAGTCCTGTGAACCCATAGGCGCACAACAGGACCATCAGCGACAACACCAGTGCCGTGCCGACCGGTTGGGCCATCACCCGGAGGGCCCCGAGGACCAGGCGGTCGGCCTCCGGGGGCCACTGCGCCCAGGCCAGCCCGCGCAGTCTTTCCGCGAGCCCGGTCACCGGATACGCGGACGGTCCGTCCAGCGCCTTGCGCACCAGCGGTACGACCATCACCGGTACGGCGAGCACCGCGGCCAGTCCCGCGGCGGCGGAGCGGAACACGCCCGAGGCCAGGACTCCCGACCAGGCGCAGCCGATGAGCAGTCCCGCCCAACTCGCGGCCGGGGAGACCCACTCCGCCGGGGTGCGCAGCGGGCCGCTGTCGAAGACGAGCGCCAGGGCGGCGGCGTCGGCGGTCACGGCGAGGGCTCCGAACAGCAGCGCGAGGGCGGCGCTGACCCCGAGCTTCGCGGTGAGCAGCCCGAGCCGGCGCGGGACGGTGCCCCGGTCGGCGGCGAGCGCCGGGTAGCGGTACTCCTCGCCGAAGGCCAGCGCGCCGAGCAGCCCCGCTCCGAGAGCCGCGGGCGGCAGGGGGAGCAACTCCGGCCAGGCGGCGAGCAGACGGTTCTGCCCGGTGTGGCCCGCCCGGGCCAGTACCAGCGCCGTGACGACGGAGACGGCGACGACGACGGCCGCGGTGAGGGCAGGGGTGGCGGTGCCGAAGACCCGGTGCAGTTCGTAGCGCAGCGGCCGCAGCGGTCCGCCGAGCCGGCGCACGGCCGACGCGGGCCGCCCGGTGCGGGACCGGCGGGACTGCGTGCGATCGCTGCCCTCGCCGTCACCAGCGGTGCCGGTGCCGGTGCCCGCGCCGGGCTGCGTCCCGCCGTCGCCGGCCGTCCCGGACGCGGCCCCGGATGCGGCACGGGCGCGCGGCAGCGACGGCGGCGCGCCCGCGTCGCCGGTCTCGTCGGCGAGCTGGTGGACGAGCACCCCGTGCCTAAAGGCCGCCTCGCCGACCTCGGCGCAGTTGCTGCCGTACACGGACAGGCGACTGCCGCTCTCCTCGACGATCTCCACCGCACGCTGTGCCGCCCGGGCCTCGCGGCCCAGTACGTCGGCCAGCCGGGCGGCGTGCGGGGTGCGCACGGCCACCCGCGGCCGCAGCCGGGTCCGGGCGAACTCGGCGGCGTCCTGGTCGGCGACGAGCCGGCCCGCCTCGATGCTGACGACCCGGTCGGCGCTGCGCGCGGCCTCCTTGGCGTCGTCGGTGGTGAACAGCACCGCGCCGCCGAGTGAGGCGTGCCCGCGCAGCAGCCCGTGCAGCCAGCTCCGTTCGCGGGGCGAGAGCCCGGCACCGGGCTCGTCGAGGAGCAGCGTGCAGGGGTCGGCGAGGAGCGCGGCGGCCAGGGCGACCCTGCGCTCCATGCCGAGCGAGAGCGAACCGAGCCGCTCGTCGCGCAGACCGGCGACGCCGACGACCTCCAGCATGGTGTCGGCCCGGGAGGCCGGCACCCCGGCCGCGGCACAGAGCATCCTCAGCTGGCTGCGGACGGTGCGCGACGGGTTGCCGGGAAGATCTCCGAGGAGCACGCCGACCTCGCGGCCCGGATGCGGGATCCGGTGCAGGGGGCGCCCGCGGAAGTAGGTGACTCCGCGGCCCGGTTCGAGTTCGAGCATGAGCCGCAGCGCGGTGGTCTTGCCCGAGCCGGGGTCGCCGAGCAGCGCGGTCACGCTCCCGGGGCGGGCCTCGAAGGTGAGGTCGTCCACGCGGGGCGGGAGGTCTCGACGGGGGGTGCTGGTGAGTCCGATGGCCTGGAGCATCGCTTCTCTCGCGGGGGGTGAGACCGCTCTGCGGCAGGGTGAATACCCTTAGCAAGATAACGCGATATGTCCGATTTTCGGCGAACCTGACACCGAGTCTCGACCGTGTCGGCCCCAAAGGGGAAGCCGACCGGGAAGACTGCCGGGCTCCGGGCTGGGCTCCGGACCCGGCTGCCGGTGCGTCAGACTTCCGGGCGCAGCATCGGCGGGTTGAGCAGGGTGGCCCCGCCCGCCCGGAACAGCTGGGCGGGACGGCCGCCCTGACGGGTCGTCGTTCCCCCGGCCGGCACCAGGAACCCGGGGGTGCCGGTGACCTTGCGGTGGAAGTTGCGCGGATCGAGGGCGACGCCCCAGACCGCTTCGTAGACCCGGCGCAGCTCACCGACGGTGAACTCGGGCGGGCAGAAGGCGGTGGCCAGCGAGGAGTACTCGATCTTGGAGCGGGCCCGCTCCACACCGTCGGCGAGGATCTGTTCGTGGTCGAAGGCGAGTCCGCCGCCGGCCTGCCCGTCTGCGGACAGGAGTTCGTCGACGGGGGCCCAGCGCGCGCTGTTGGCGTCTCCGCCGGCCCGGGGCGCGGGCAGGTCCGGAGCCAACACCAGGTGCGCCACGCTGACCACGCGCATGCGCGGATCGCGCTTCGGATCGCCGTAGGTCGCCAGCTGTTCGAGGTGCGCCCCGTTGCCCACGTCCGGAGCGGCGGGGTCGTGGGCGCACAGGCCCGTCTCCTCGGAGAGCTCGCGGGCCGCGGCCGCGGCCAGGTCCTCGTCGCCCCGCACGAATCCGCCGGGCAGCGCCCAGCGTCCCTGGAAGGGCTGCTCGCCCCGCCGGACCACCAGCGCGCAGAGCGCGTGGCGCCGCACGGTGAGCACGACCAGGTCGACGGTGACGGCGAAGGGCGGGAAGGCCGACGGGTCGTAGGGCGACATGCCGCGATCATAGTCGTCTGCCTGACGATAAACAGAGCTTTGGTGATCCTCGGACCGTGAAACCGGAAGCCGCGACCCGTCCTCGGGACCGGAGCGCACGGCCCGGACCGGAGCGTACGACTCGCCCTAGCCGCCCAGTTGGAGCGCATCGGCCGCCTCCTCCACCATGCCGAGGCCGAGCCGGCTGATCCGGACGGCGAAGGGTTCTCCCGAAACCCGCAGCCCTGAGAGGCGGATCCCGCCGAGCGGGGCGCCGGGGAGCGGGGCGAGGGCGACCGTGCCCGCCGGGGCGTCCGGGCGGATTCCGGCGAGGGCGGTCAGGACGTGGATGCCGGCGGCGGCCGCGACCGCGGCCGGACGGCAGGCCGCCGGATGCGGAAGCGGGGCGCTGCCCGCGGTGCGCTGCTCGGCCGCGTACATCTCCGGGAGCCGGTACCCGAAGGCCTCCGCGGCGTCCAGCAGGCCCCGGAGCAGTCCGGTGGCCTCCTTCTCGAAGCCGGCCTGGGCCAGGCCGGCCACCGCGACCGCGTTCTCGTACGGGCGCACCGCACCCGAGCGGTAGCCGAACGGGTTGTGCCCCGGCTCGCGCACCGCCATGCTCCGCAGCCCCCACCCCGAGTCCATCGCGGGGGCTCCGAGCAGCCGCGCCAGCTGCTCGGTGCGGACCCGGTCGAGCAGTCCCGCCGCGAGTACGCCGCCGCCCAGCAGACCGGTGTCCAGCAGGTGCGCGGCAGCCCCGGTCAGCCGGGGCAGCGGCCGCCCGTCCGGGTGCAGGGCCGCCGCGGGCCTGCCGCCATCGGGCCCGTCGACCCAGAACCGGGCTGCGAACCGCTCTCGCAGGGCGGCCGCCCGCTCCCGCCACTCCTCGGCTCCGGGCCGCCCGCACCCGGCGAGCAGGTCGGCTCCGAGCAGCGCGGCCCGATGGGCGTGGGCCTGGGTTTCACAGCGGCGCGGCCCCGGATCGGGGTCGGCGAGGAAGCCGTCCTCCCCCAGGGCCCCCCGCAGCCAGTCCAGGCACCGCTCGGCGGCCGGAAGGAGCTGGGCCACCTCCTCCTCGGGCATCCCCCAGCGCCGGGCTTCGGCGAGCACCACCGGGAAGGCGAGCGTCGCCTCGGTCCCGGTGCAGCCGGGCGGCAGCTGCGGCCCGGCCCCGCGCAAGGGTCCGGGGATCTTCCCGGCGTCCCGGCCCCGGCCGCCGGTCTGGGTGCGCCCCAGGATCCGCAGGGTCGCGGCGGCCAGCCCGGTACCCAGCGGCAGTGCCATGCGGGCGGCCCACAGGGATTCCGCCGGAGCCAGTCCGAGCCGCCACGGCACCCCGGCCGCCGCGTAGGCGTCGGCCGGCTCCTTCGGGTCCCTGAGCAGGAGCGCGCCCAGGTCCTGGACGCTGGTGCGGAACCATGCCTCCGCCCGCGGGTCGTCACCCTCCGCGCGGGCGTCGTCGGCCAGCGGATTGGCCACGTGCCCGGCCGGGGCCCGCGCCCCGCGGTTCCCGGTGGTCCGCAGTTCGATGGTGCGGGACTCCCCGGGGCGCAGTTCGAGCTGCCAGCGCAGCAGTCCCGTCGAGGCGAGCGCGTCGTCCGGAGGCGGCTCCGCCGCGGTGACGGACTGGGCCTCGCCACTGGTCCAGCGCAGCCCGGCGGCGTGCACCCCGGCGGGCAGCTCCGGACCGGCCCGGCCCGCCGCCACCTCGGCCAGGTCCGCCAGGTCGGTGCCGAGCAGGATCTCCACGGGGAACCGCAGCAGCCGGGCGGTGAAGCTGCGCAGGGTGATCCGCTCGGTGCCGTCGGCGTGCCGGACCCGCTCCACGCCGACGTCCGGGTCGGGCCCTGCGTCGGCCCCGGTCCGGACGGTCGCGGTGAAGGCGGCCCGGTCGGCGCCGAGGCTGCGGCCCTGCACGGCGACCGGGTCCCGGCCGGCGACGCGCAGCACGCAGCGGGACAGCAGCCTTCGCCCTGAGCGGTAGACGCCGTCGACCCCGCGCCCGGTGAGCTGGCCGTGCTCGGGCGAGACGACCAGGCAGGGTGCCGCCAGGCAGACGACGGAGCCGTGCACGGGTGGCAGGTCGGGCCTTCGGGCGGGCGGAACGGTGGGGGGTACGCGGGCAGGGGGTACGGGGTGGGACATGCGTCGCCTTGTCTGCGCTCCGGTCGGGTCGGCTGGGCGGCGGCGCGGCCGGGCCCCCACCACCCCCCAGGGCAACGTCCCGGGCCCCGCCCGGGTCACGGGCCCCGGCCGGGGCTGCGCCCTCCGGAGGCACGCCCGCCGCCGGGACCGCAGGCACAGGACCGCGAGCGCGGGACCCCACACCCACCATTCGGACCCGACGGCCCCACCGCCTTCCCTGCCCGGGGCACGACCCCGGGCGTGGTCCAGGCCCCGGTCCCCGTCCCGGCCCCGGTTCACTGCCCGCTCCCCGCGGTGCGGCCGGACTCGCGGCGGTCGGCCCGGCTCCGGCGGCCGGGCGGCCTGGTGACACCCCGCCGGGATCCGGCCGACAGGCGTCCCCTGCGCGGCTCGCGCCGCCTCCGCTCCTCCCTCAGGCACTGCCTCAGCCCTTCCGGGTCGATCCCCTCGTTGCAGGCCTGGTGGAGGAGCTGCGCGAAGCGGTAGCCGTCGTCCGCCCGCAGCGCCATCCCGAGCGCGATCCGGGCGGTCGGCTCGTCCCCGGTGGACCAGCAGACCCAGCCGGCCAGGGTGAGCGGGGCCGCCGCGTGCTCCCCGTAGGCCCCGACGCAGCGCCGGGCCAGTGCCCGCCACAGCCGCAGGGCGGGAGCCGCTTCCTCGTCCTCCATCCACTCGGCGGCGATGTCGCGGATCTCGCGGTCCTGGAGGCCGAGGATGAGCGAGGCGGCCTCCTCGTGGCCGAGCAGCGCGTCGTCCCAGTCGTCGGCGAGGGGACCGCCCTCGACCGGCGGGGCGAGGGTCATGCGCTGCATCAGCGCCCGGGCGAGCAGGACGGTATCGGCGCCCACCTCCGCCCGGGTCGCACCGTCGAGGATCTTCGGCACCAGGGCCGCGGCCGCCCGGTCCAGGGCTCCTTCCATCGCCTCGGCGTCCTTCCCCCGCAGGGGGGTCAGCCTGCGCTCGATCTCCCGGAGCGAGCCCCGGACCTGCAGCCCGGCGAAGGTGGCCGCGGCGGCCATCACCGAGGTGCCCGGCGTGGCCAGTGCGCTGCCCTCGGCCGGGCAGCAGCGCTCGTCCGGGCAGCAGTAGGACCAGTACCGCCCGGCGGAGAGGCACAGGGCCTCCAGCACGGGGACGTCCAGGGCCCCGCAGGCCAGCCGGATCCGCTGTGCGAGCGGGCGCAGCCTGGTCATCACCCGCTGCCCGCTCTCGCCCGGGCTCGGGTCCTGGCAGAGGAAGACGATGATGCCGTCGGGCTTGGTGCCGCGCCGCTCACTGCCGTGGACCAGGCACTCGGCGACCTGCCGGGCGGTGTCCTCCCATTCCGCGGAGGTGGCGGGGATGCCGACCCGCAGCCGGCCGCCGAAGCGGCCGCCCTCGCCGTGGACGGCGACCATGACGAGGGAATCGGTCGGGTGGAAGCCGAGCATGTAGGGCAGCGCGTCGGCCAGTTCGGCCGGGCTGCGCAAGGTGATCCGGGATGCTTCGGCGGCCGCGGAGGGGCCGGCGGAGGGCCGGTCGGACGGGGTGCGTGCTTCGTGGTTGTTCGTCATGTCCCGAAGGTCCCGTGCCCGGCCGGATCCGGAAACCCCTGTGGATAACTCCCCAACCGGTCTCGCCGCGAAGCGGACGGATCGGCCTTCCGTCGTCCACAGGACCAGAGCGGCATTCGCGGTATGTCGGAGCCATCGGGTTGCATGGGGGCATGAACGCAGACCTGAGGTCCTCGGCCGACTCCGTACTAGCCCGTCTCGTGGGCGACCCCACGGGGACCGCCAAGCTGCGCGAGGACCAGTGGCGGGCGATCGAGGCCCTCGTCGCGGACAAGCGCCGGGCCCTGGTGGTCCAGCGCACCGGGTGGGGCAAGTCCGCCGTGTACTTCGTCGCCACCTCGCTGCTGCGGGCGAGCGGCGCCGGTCCCACGGTGATCGTCTCCCCGCTGCTCGCGCTCATGCGCAACCAGGTCGAGGCCGCCGCCCGGGCCGGGATCCACGCCCGGACGATCAACTCGGCCAATCCCGAGGAATGGGAGTCGATCCAGGCCGAGATCGCCGCCGGCGAGGTGGACGTCCTGCTGGTGAGCCCGGAACGGCTCAACAACCCCGATTTCCGTGACCAGGTGCTTCCCAAGCTCTCCGCCGCGACCGGTCTGCTCGTGGTGGACGAGGCCCACTGCATCTCGGACTGGGGGCACGACTTCCGCCCCGACTACCGCCGCCTGCGCACGATGCTGGCCGATCTGCCGCCGGGCGTCCCCGTGCTGGCCACGACCGCCACGGCCAACGCCCGCGTGACCGCCGACGTGGCCGAGCAGTTGGGCACCGGGGCCGGTACGGACGCGCTGGTCCTGCGCGGGCCCCTGGACCGCGAGAGCCTGAGCCTGGCGGTGCTCACGCTGCCCGACGCGGCGCACCGGCTGGCCTGGCTCGCCGACCACCTCGGCGAGCTCCCCGGCTCGGGGATCATCTACACCCTGACCGTTGCCGCGGCCGAGGAGGTCACCGCGTACCTGCGCCACCGCGGGCACACGGTCTCCTCGTACACCGGCAAGACGGAGAACGCCGACCGCGAGCAGGCCGAGAACGACCTGCAGGCCAACCGCGTCAAGGCCCTGGTGGCCACCTCGGCCCTCGGCATGGGCTTCGACAAGCCCGATCTCGGTTTCGTCGTGCACCTCGGCTCTCCCTCCTCCCCCATCGCCTACTACCAGCAGGTCGGCCGTGCCGGCCGCGGCGTGGAGCACGCGGAGGTCCTGCTGCTGCCGGGCCGGGAGGACGAGGCGATCTGGCAGTACTTCGCCTCCGTCGCCTTCCCGCCGGAGCAGCAGGTGCGGCGCACCCTCGAGGTGCTGGCCGATGCCGGCCGTCCGCTGTCCCTGCCCGCCCTGGAGCCGCTCGTCGACCTGCGGCGCACCCGGCTGGAAACCATGCTCAAGGTCCTCGACGTCGACGGCGCCGTGCACCGGGTCAAGGGCGGCTGGACCTCGACCGGCGAACCGTGGGCCTACGACACCGAGCGCTACGCCTGGGTGGCCCGGCAGCGGGCCGCCGAGCAGCAGGCCATGCGGGACTACGCGGCGGCCACCGGCTGCCGCATGGAGTTCCTGCGCCGCCAGCTCGACGACGAGGAGGCCGCTCCCTGCGGCCGCTGCGACAACTGCGCGGGAGCCCGGTTCACGGCGGAGGTCTCCTCGACCGCGCTGGACACCGCCCGCGGGGAGCTGGGACGGCCGGGCGTGGAGCTGGAGCCCCGCAAGATGTGGCCGACGGGGCTCGCCGCGGTCGGCGTGGACCTCAAGGGCCGCATCCCGGCGGGCGAACAGGCTTCCACGGGCCGCGCGCTGGGCCGGCTCTCCGACATCGGCTGGGGCAACCGGCTGCGCCCGATGCTCGCCGCGGGCACGCCCGACCAGCCGGTTCCGGACGATGTCGCGCAGGCCGTCGTGGCGGTGCTCGCCGACTGGGCCCGCGGCCCCGGCGGCTGGGCCTCCGGCGCTGCGGACGCTCCCGCCCGCCCGGTCGGAGTGGTCGCGCTGCCCTCGCGCGGCCGGCCCCTGCTCGTCGGCTCGCTGGCCGCGCGGATCGCGGAGGTCGGGCGGATGCCCCTGCTCGGCACGATCGCCTATACGGACCAGGCACCGGAGTTCGGCCTGCCCTCCTCGAACAGCGCCCAGCGGGTGCGCGGCCTCCACCAGGCCTTGACCGTTCCGCCGGAACTCGCCGCGACGCTGAAGGAGACCGCTGGTCCGATCCTCCTCGTCGACGACCGCGCCGAGAGCGGATGGACGCTCGCGGTCGCCGCCCGGCTGCTGCGGCGGGAAGGTGCCAAGGAGGTGTTTCCGCTGGTACTGGCGCTTCAGCCGTAGCCGAATGAGTCATCTTCGGCGTGGCGGGGCAAGGATATGAACGGCATACCGGCGAATTCCGGTCGGCGGCGTCAATTGCTCGTTGCCGCATGCTCACGGGCCACGCGAGAATTGCAGTGCTCCCGCTCGGCTCGACGGCACCCTCCTGGGCCGGGCCGCGGCGTGCCCGCACTCCAGCCGTGCCCGTTCGCGGGCGTGTACCCGAAGGGAGGACAGTGACCTTCGGATTCGCCCCGCCCTCGACCACGTCCCTGACGACGGCCACCCGCGGCGCCAGCCGGCACGGCAGACTGCTCGAACCCTCCGAATGGACCTCTTCGGGCGTCCCCCTGCTGCGCAATCCGCGCGAGGTCGTCAGCGGTCTGCACTCGCGGCACGCTCCGGTGCCGTCCACCGCCGTGATCGCCGTGCTCGGACCCGAGGAGCGGCTCGTCGCGAGCGCCTCCTTCGTACAGCGCTCGGTCTCGGCCGACGGCTGGGAATACCGCAACGCCCTGCTCTCGCGGCTGCGCCGGATCATCCCGCACGACCTGCGGCGCAGGACCCCGGTACGGACCGCGGTGCTGCTCTACTGCCGTGACGGCGACGAGCGGTGGACCGAGGAGGACGGCGCCTGGATGTGGGGGCTGCGGGACGCGTGCACCCTGCACGGGCTGCGCTGCGGCGCGTACATCACGCTGACCCGCGGCGGCTGGCAGGTGCTCGGCGAAGGCCGCGGCGGCCGCCGGCCCAGCTCGGACTCGCGGCCCGAGCGCCTCGGGGATGCGGCCGCCGAGTTCGCCCCGCTCACCCTGCGGACCGGGGGCGGAGCGGCGGAGGCCCTGCGCCGCACGGCCGCGCGCTGAAGCCCGCAGGGCCGGCGGATTCCGCGGAACCGCCGCGCCCCGAACGGTCCTCGGATGCGCGCGGGCACGCCCAACGGCCGTACACCCTGAATCGGGCGTACGGCTGGTCAGGCCTCGGACTTCGGCAGGGCCGGCTGTTCGCCCACCCCGCCCCTCGACCGTGCGGGACTGCAGGGCGTCAGACGCCCGCGCCCAGCACGGAGTTGATCTGCTGCGGTTCGCCGCACACGATCAGCAGCGCACCGGCCCGCGCGAACGCGACCGGAAGGGCCTCGGCGGCCGTGTCGACCGGTCCGCCGTTGGCCGCGAAGACCACGACGGGACGGCCGGAGGCACGCTGCACCTGCGCGGCGTCCGCGTAGAAGACGTCGTCCCCGGCATCGTGCAGGGCCCAGTACGCGGCCTCGCCGAAGGACAGTTCGTGCGCGGCCCACGGGTGCGGGTCGCCGGTGGTGAGCACCAGGATGTCGCCGGGCGCGCGCCCGGTGTCGAGCAGCAGGTCCACGGCCTCTTCGGCCGCGTCCAGCGCACCCTCGGCGGACGCCGGGATCAGCTGGACCTGCGGTACGGCCGCCGAGACCGACGGCGCGGTGGCGGCTGCGGGGGTGGCCTGCGGCGCACGCTGCACGGGCGGTGCGGGCCGGGGAGCGCCTCCCGCGCGGCTCGCCGCCGCGGGAGAGGAACCGGGGCGTCCGGGCCGGGGCACGGGGGCGGGACGCGGACCAGGTACGGGACGGGGGGTCTGCGCGGTGCGGCTCGCGGCCGGCGTGACGCGGGGACCCTGGGCACTCTCGTGAATCTGAGGCTCCTCGGGGGCGGGGGTGAGAGGCATGAGTTGATATCTATCAAACACCGGTACGAAACGTACCGGTGGGTGGCACGTACGTGCGATCAGAAATCGAAGCCGAGTTGGCCTCCGTTTTCCAGCTCCATCGACTCCTCGCTGCGGCGCACCTTCTTGAGGTGACGCCAGCGGGGCAGCGCGTCGAGGTAGGACCACGAGAGCCGGTGGTACGCGGTCGGCCCCCTCTCCTCCAGCGCCGCCCGGTGCACGGGCGAGGGATATCCGGCGTTGGCGGCGAAAGCGAAGTCCTCGATTCCACCGCCCTGTTCACCGATTTCGGCCATCATCCGGTCGCGCCGGACCTTGGCGATCACCGAGGCGGCGGCGACGGCCACGCAGGACTGGTCGCCCTTGATCACCGTCCGGACCTGCCAGGGCGCACCGAGATAGTCGTGCTTGCCGTCGAGTATCACCGCGTCGGGCCGCACGGGCAGCGCCTCCAGGGCGCGCACCGCGGCGAGGCGCAGGGCGGCGGTCATGCCGAGCTCGTCGATCTCCTCCGGGGAGGAGTGCCCCAGGGCGTAGGCCGTGACCCAGTCCTCCAGGACGCCGACGAGCGCGTCACGTCGCTTGGGGGTGATCAGTTTCGAGTCGGTGAGGCCCGCGGGCGGCCGGCGCAGGCCGGTGATCGCCGCACATACGGTGACGGGACCGGCCCAGGCCCCTCGTCCGACTTCGTCGACCCCGGCTATGACCTTGGCGCCGGTGGTCGCTCGGAGGGAGCGTTCGACGGTGTGAGTGGGTGCTTCGTACGGCATGGCGCAGCCAGATTACGCCGCCCCGGGCCGCCTGCACACCCCGGCCCCTCGACGGCCCGCCGCAGGCCCGCCGCCGGTCCCGGCACGACCCACCGCCGGCCCTTCCCCGGCCCCGGCACGACCCACCGCCGACCCTTCCCCGGCCCCGCCCCGACCCGTCACCGGGCGCCCCGGGCCCCTCCCCCGCGTCACACCCTGAGCAGCGGCACCATTACCTCGTCGATCATCGCGGCGATGTCCACGTCCCCCCATTCGCTCGCGCACACCTTCGCCCGGTACATCATCATGGCCGGAATCACATCCACGACGAACGGACCGGTGGCGTCCGGCCGGACATCCCCCCGGTCGATCCCGCGCCGCACCAGCTCGCCGATCAGCCGGTGCGCCGGTTCGTGCAGCCCGGACCGGACCAGGTCGTGGAACCGGACCGCGTGACCGGGGTCGCACTCGTGAAGCACCGCGTGCAGTGCCTGCCCGGCCCGCGAGCGCATCACGTCCCGTATCCGCACGCACAGCGCGTACAGGTCCTCGCGCACCGATCCCAGGTCCGGGATCCGGCCGAGCGGGGGCAGTCCCGACCGCAGCGCATCGGCCACCAGGTCCGCCTTCGAGGGCCAGCGCCGGTACAGCGCCGCCTTCCCGGTGCGCGCGCCGAGGGCCACGCCCTCCATGGTGAGCGCGTTCCAGCCCACGGTGCTCAGCTGTTCCAACGCGGCGTCGAGGATCGCCCGTTCGAGCTCGGGCCCGCGCCTGCGCCCGCCCGACGCCTGCGACCAGCGCGAACCCATCACTTCCGTACCTCCGCCCGGTTCGCGCGTCCGTCGCACGTATTTTCAGCCTTAGTGAACGCTTGCGTTCACTAAGGCTGACTCCCTACCGTGGGCTCGATGTGAACGTCTGAGTTCACTATTTCACTATGGGGGGATCCACAGTGACGACTCCTCAGCTCTCCAAGTCCCGAATACCGGGCGCGGCCCGCCGTGAGGGGCGCACTGGGGTGGCGCTCGCCGTCATCGCCGCCTGCCAGCTCATGGTCGTCCTCGACGCGACGATCGTGAACATCGCGCTCCCGCACATGCAGACCGACCTCGAGATGTCCACCACCGACCTGTCCTGGGTGATCAGCGCCTACACCCTCGCCTTCGGCGGCCTGCTGCTGCTCGGTGGCCGCGCCGGAGACATCCTCGGCCGGCGGCGCGTCTTCCTGACCGGCATCCTGCTCTTCACCCTGGCCTCCCTCCTCGGCGGATTCGCCCAGGAGCCCTGGCAGCTGCTGATCGCCCGCGCCCTGCAGGGCGTCGGCGGCGCCATCGCCTCACCGACCTCGCTCGCCCTGATCACGACGACGTTCCCCGAGGGCCCCGAACGCAACCGCGCCTTCGGGGTGTTCGCCGCGGTCTCCGCGGGCGGCGGCGCCATCGGACTGCTGGCCGGCGGCATGCTCACCGAATGGCTCGACTGGCGCTGGGTCCTCTTCGTCAACGTGCCGATCGGCCTGCTGATCGCCTTCCTGACCCCGCTCTACATCAGCGAATCCGAACGCCACCCCGGCCGCTTCGACATCGCCGGAGCGCTCACCTCCACGGGCGGAATGGCCTCGCTCGTCTACGGATTCATCCGCGCCTCCCAGGACGGCTGGCGCGACGGCCTGACCCTCGGCTCGTTCGGCATGGCCGTCGTCCTGCTCGCGGCCTTCGTGGCGATCGAGTCGCGGGCGCCCGATCCGATCATCCCGCTGCGCATGTTCGCCGACCGCAACCGCACCGGCACCTACGTGGTCATGCTCAGCCTCGCCGCCGCGATGTTCGGGATGTTCTTCTTCATCGTCCAGTTCGTGCAGAACGTGCTGGGCTTCTCCCCGATCCAGTCGGGCATCGGCTTCCTGCCCATCACGGTCGCCATCGTCACCGCCGCCGGGATCTCGCAGCGCCTGCTGCCCCGCCTCGGCCCCAAGCCGTTCATGGTCATCGGGTCCGCGCTCACCGGCATCGGACTGGCGTGGCTGACCTTCATCGAGCCGGACAGCTCGTACGTCGCCGGGGTACTGGGCCCGATGCTGCTGTTCGGCTTCGGCATGGGCCTCAACTTCGTCACCGTCACGCTCACGGCCGTCTCCGGGGTGGCACCGGAGGAGGCGGGCGCGGCTTCGGGGCTGCTCAACGCCAGTCAGCAGGTCGGCGGATCGCTCGGACTGTCCATCCTGGTCACCGTGTTCGGCACGGCGGGCCGGACCGAGGCCGGCAAGCAGGTCCCGGACTTCATGGCGCACGCCGACCAGGCCCAGGCCGCACTCTTCCAGCAGACCGGACGGCTGCCCGACCCCTGGGGGGACATCGTCCTCACCCGCGGGATCGCGACCGCCTTCATCGCGGCCGTGGCGATGGCGGGCGTCGCGCTCGTCACCGCGCTCGTGGTGATCCGCGTGCGCAAGAGCGATCTGGAGGCCCTCAACGGGACCGCCGCCCAGGCCGGTCCGCCGGCCTGAGCAGGAGTACGCGTACGTGGGCCCCGGCGCGGGAACTTCCCCGCGCCGGGGCCCTCGTACGGGTACGGGCGGCAGAACTCGTACGGCCTAGTACTCGTTCCGGTCGGCGAAGGTGCCCAGGCGCGAGCATTCCTCGTACGAGGCCTTCACCGGGCGCTCGCGCAGGATCTGCCGGGCCCGGCGCTCCCCCAGGCTCATGGCGTACCAGGGCACGTCGCCCGCCTTCGCCAGCTCGTCGTTGATGGCGCGCAGGGCGCAGGAGCGCCGGGGCTCGGGCAGCCGGTCCAGGCCGGGCACCGCGTCCGCCGACAGGGACTGGAAGTACGCCAGGTCGATCTTGCCGTCCCGCTCGTACCGCGCGACGTTGCCCTCCGCGATCAGCCCGTCCGGGGACAGCAGCCCGAAGGCCAGTACGGCGGCCACCGCGCTCCCGGCGACCGCGCGGGGCAGCCACCGGGCGCCGAACACCCCGGCGGCCATGATCAGGACGATGACCAGCCCGAGCCACAGCTCCATCCCGGCGACCGACACGCGCAGCCGGGTCAGCCCGTACGCGTCCACGTACAGGTCCATGCGGTGCAGCGCGGAGGCCACCACGACGAGGGTGAGCGCGCACAGCGTGCCGAGCACGGCGCGCACCAGACGGCGGTCGCCCGCTCCGCCGCGCGGGGCCCAGCGCAGGGCGAGCGCGATCACGGCGAGGGTGAGCAGGGTGGCCCAGAGCAGCTGCCAGAAGCCCTGCCGGGCGTACTCCGCGTAGGTGAGGCCGGTGGCCGCGAGGACCTCGCGGTAGCCGCCGAAGAGGACGGTGAGCTGCACGGCGTTGAACCCGGCGAAGAGCAGGTTCAGCACGACGAGCGGAAGGGCCCACTCGACCCGGGAACGCGCCTTGCCCGGGGCCACCTCGATGCGGTCCCAGCGGGAGGGCCCGGCGGCGGTGCGGGCGACGGCGACCGCGACGACGGTGCCCAGCAGGAAGAGCAGGAAGCGGACCGGACCGTCCGCTCCGCTGACATCGGGGGTCAGTCCGCTCAGCAGGTCCGCGAAGGCGGCGTCGGCCGAGGCGAACAGCGCCCCGAAGAGCACCAGCAGGACCAGCGCCACCAGGGCGGCCTTCGCCACGGGCAGCCAGCGGTCGCGGGTACCGCTGCCCCGCGAGCGCAGGCCGTTCCAGAGCCAGCGCACGCCGAGGACGGCGGAGTCCACGAAGCCGATGGGGCTGAGCAGGATGGCGGGCCAGCTGCGGCTGCCGTGCAGGGCGAGGGCGCCGGTCAGGACGGCGGCGAGCAGGGCCAGCGTGGAGGGCCAGGCGGAGTCCCGCAGGGCCGGTACGGCGAGCAGGGCCAGGCAGCCGAGCGCCCAGACCGCGGTCCACGGGCGGACGGTGCGTCCGGCCCCGCGGGCGGCCAGGTACGCGCCGACCAGGGCGGGCACCACGGCGAGGAGCAGACCGGGACCGAGCCCGTCGCCGAGCAGCAGGGCCACGGCGACGCCGGAGGCGACCGCGGCACCGGCCACGGCGGCGGGAATCGGCCCCACCGTCGCGGGCCGGGCGAGTTCGGCCCAGGCGAGCGGGGCCAGCGACCAGGCGCCGGAGGCCGCGCGCTCCTTGCGCAGTTGGTGGGTCTGCCAGGCCTTGGGGTCCCACCCGGGCGGGGCCTGCGCCGGCGCCCCGGGGGCCGACTGGGCGGGGATCTTCGGCGCCTGAGCCTGCGTCTGGGCCTGCGTCTGGGCCTGCTGCGCGGTGCTTCCGGCGGCCCCCTCCGCGGCGCCCCCGCCCGCGGCCGCTTCCGTGGTCGCGTCCGCAGCCGCGCCCGCAGTCGCCTCCGCGCTCCCGCCCGAACTCTCGCCGGCGTTACCGCCGGTGCTCCCGTCGGTGTTCTCCGACATCGCTTCCCTCCCCTGTTCAGCCGCCCCCGGCTTCCCTGTTGGGGGCGGCGCAGCGGACAGAGTAGGCCGGTGGAATGCAGTTTTGAACAGGATCAAAAGAGCTCTGTGTCAGGACCGTGACAATCGAAACGGGACTCTTCGCCCCGTCCGGGACCCTCGGGCACCGCGCAGGCGGGTCCCGCTAGTTCGAAGCCGTCTCCGGCAGCCAGGCCGGCAGGGCCTCGGTCCGGGACAGCCAGGCCTGCGGAAGCACCTCGTCGCCCCGCGCGCCCAGTACTCCGCCGACGATCGCGCAGGTCGTGTCCACGTCCCCGCCGACCTGCGCGGTGGTCCAGAACGCCCGCTCGTAGTCGTCCAGGCTCCGCGCCGCCGACCACAGGGCGAACGGCACGGTGTCGTGGGCGCTGGTGCGCCGTCCGCAGCCCAGTACGGCCGCGACCGTCGTCGCGTCGCCGTAGTCCAGCATGTCGCGCGCCCTGCGCAGACCGGCGCCCACCGCACTGCGCGGCACCAGTGCGATGACTCCGTCCAGCAGGTCGGCGGCCTTCGGCGGTCCGCCCGGAGCGGCGGCCAGCGCGGCCGCTGCCGCCACGGCCATCGCTCCGCACACCGCTTCGCGGTGCTGGTGGGTGGTGTAGGCGGAGATCTCCGCCTGGTGGGTGGCCTGCTCCGGGTCGTCGGCGTACCAGGCACCCAGCGGGGCGACCCGCATGGCCGCGCCGTTGCCCCACGAGCCCTGCCCGTTGAACAGTTCGGCGGCGAGCGTGCGCCAGTCCGCGCCCTCGCGGACCAGGCGCAGCATCCGGTTCACGGCCGGCCCGTAGCCGCGGTCGAAGTCGTGGTGGTGGGCGAAGGAGGCGGCCAGCGCGTCCTGGTCCACCCGGTCGTGCTCGGCGAGTACGGCCACCACCGAGCAGGCCATCTCGGTGTCGTCCGTCCACTGCCACGGATCGCTTCCGGCGGGCAGCTCGCGCCGCTTGAGAAGCGGGTAGTTCACGGGGACGAAGTACTGGGAACCCAGGGCGTCACCCAGGGCCAGACCGCGAAGGCTGGCCATGGCGCGTGCGTAGCGCCTTTCGGAAGAGGAGTCAGAGGTCATCCCGCGTCACTCTAGCCGTCCAGGTCGTAAGGCTCGGGTGTGGTCCACCGCTCAAACGGGCGGTCCATCCGGTACCGGCCGTCGGGGCCGAGCAGCAGGACGCGGTATTCGCCGTTCCCGGGGTTGGAGAGGGCCTCGAACTCGGCCACGGACCAGTGGAACCAGCGCATGCAGAACAGTCTCATCGTCAGACCGTGCGTCACGAGCAGGACGTTCTCGGGGTGGTCGGGGGCTTCGAAGCTGCGGTAGAGGCTCTCCAGGAAGGAGCCGACCCGGTCGTACACGTCCGCGCCCGACTCGCCCTGGGCGAACCGGTAGAAGAAGTGCCCGTAGGCGTCCCGGTAGGCCTTCTGGAGACGTACGTCGTCCCGGTCCTGCCAGTTTCCCCAGTCCTGCTCGCGCAGTCTCGGCTCCTCGCGCATCCGGACGCGCGCCGGGTCCAGGCGCAGCTCCCGGAAGGTCTGCAGCGTCCGGCGGTACGGGGAGACGTACGCGCTGATGTGCTCGTCGCCGAAGAGTTCCCGCAGCCGGACGCCGGCCTCCGCGGCCTGCTCGTGCCCGGTGCGGGTCAGCCGCAGTGCGTGGTCGGGTTCCCGCTCGTACACCGTGTCATCGGCATTGCCCTCCGATTCCCCGTGCCGGACAAGGACGATGCGCCGTGGTCGAACCATTCCACGACCCTATTCGGCCACCGGCGGGTGCACCGACCGGGGCACGCCGGTGGGGCGTCCGGCGACCATACAATCGGCTCGTCGCCCCGCCCCGGGTCCCGCTGCGGTCACACCGTCCAGGAGGGTTCGAGGTCGACGACGTCTCCGGTGAGCGCTTCCACGTCGGCCTGGATCTGGGCGCGCAGGGAGAGCCGCTCGACGCGCTCCTGCCGGTACTTCCCGTGCTCGGCCGCCGCGTGCCACATCGACAGCACCAGGAACTCCCGGCCGGGGGCCTCGCCGAAGAGGCCCCGGATCATGCCGGGCGAGCCCGCCATGGCCGGATTCCACACCTTCTCCTGCATGAGGGCGAAGTGGTCGACCCGGCCCTCCCGCACCCGCGTGTGGGCGACCCGGACGACATCGGCGTCGGTGAAGCGCGGCTCGAAGCCGGTCTTCACATCGAAGCGGTGGTCGAAGAGCGTCACCCGCGCGTCGGTGTAGGTGCCGTTCTGGGAGGCGGCCAGCCTGTCGTGCGAGCGGGCCATGAAGGAGTCGTAGAAGGAACGGCTCTCCCAGAAGGCGAAGACGTGCGCCACCCCCTGCCGGCCCCGGCTCCAGCCGCCGCCCTGTCCCCGGAATCCGGGTTCCCCTGGCAGCCCCGCCCATTTGCGCTGCCCGCGCTCGAACCCGCGTCGGTCCGTCACCGTGCAGCGAATCCACTTGACCAGCACTGCGCCATCGTACGGTCCCGGCAGGGCCCGGGTCAGTCCCCGGCGCGGTACATCCGAAGGAGTTCGGTCGCGTCCCGCTCGGACAGCCGAAGGCCGAACTCCCGGTCGAGCAGGGCGAGCAGCCCGTCGGCCGGTACTTCCCGCCGCTCGGTCCGCCCGTCCGGGCTCAGCCGGGTGAGCTCCCGCCCCACGAGGGCCAGCCGGTCCGAGTCGCCCGGGCGCTGGACGATGACCTGGCCGACGAAGGCGGAGCGGGGGTGCGAGGAGCTGTAGTGGTTCAGCACGACGTAGTCGACGGGGTGGTAGGGCTGCGGCGAGAAGGCGTACAGGTCCCGCCAGGTGCCCTCGCGCGACACGCAGAGCACGAGGACTCCGTCCGCCTCCTCCCGGACGCGGAACACCCACTCCCCTTGCCGCACTTCGGCGCCGGGGCGCGCCAGCGGCACGGGCTCGCGCGGGCCCTGCCAGCCGAACCCGGCGTCGCAGAGCCACGGTTCCCCCTCGACGGTGACGACGAGGACGGCGTGCGTCACCGCGAGCAGGGCGTCCCCCCGGGAGCGGTTGCGGGCACCGCGCCCGGAGACCTCGAAGCCGATCCGCTCCAGGGCGGCGGCCAGCAGGGTGTTCTGCTCGTAGCAGTAGCCGCCGCGGCGGGCTTGCACGAGCTTGTCCTCGATGGCCTTGACCTGCAGCTCGACGGGGCGGCCGAACAGCACGTCCAGGCTCTCGAAGGTGATCGCACCGGTGTGGGCCCGGTGTACTGCCTTCAACGTCGGGAGATCCGCGCGGAGTTCCCCGCCGTCCCAGCCGATCCTCGCCAGATAGGCGTCCAGATCCAGCTCTTCACCGCTCCACATGGCTTCCCCGCTCCGCGCATCCCGACATCACGGGGCGCCCCGGTGGTACCGCCCCACACAATGATCGTCATGAGCGCCCTGCACACCACCCCTCTCTTCGACCGCCTGGCCGGCTCCGAGCGGATCCTCGTCGCCGGGGCCGGCGGCGGCTTCGACATCTACTCCGGGCTCCCCATCGCCCTCTCCCTCCTCCACCAGGGCAAGGAGGTGTACCTGGCCAACCTCTCCTTCAGCGCGCTCGCGGGCCTCCCGGCCGACGACTGGGTGGCCCCGGACCTCGCCGCCGTCACCCCCGGGTCCGGGCCCCACCAGAGCTACTTCCCGGAGCGGACCCTGGCCCAGTGGCTGGAGCTGCACGGGTACCCGTCCACGGTGTACGCCTTCCCCCAGGTCGGCGTGCAGCCGCTGCGGGCCGCCTACCGGGCGCTGATCGACCTGCACCGCATCGACGCGGTGGTCCTCGTCGACGGGGGCACCGACATCCTGATGCGCGGCGACGAAGCCGGGCTCGGCACCCCGGAGGAGGACCTGGCGAGCGTGGCGGCGCTGGCCGCGCTGGAGGACGTACCCGAGCGCCTGGTCGTCTCGGTCGGCTTCGGCGTGGACGCGTACCACGGGGTGAACCACGCGCTGGTACTGGAGAACATCGCGGCGCTGGAGCGGGACGGGGCGTACCTCGGCGCGTTCTCGATACCCCGCGCCACCCGTGAGGGCGCGCTGTACCTCGACGCCGTGGCCCACGCCCAGGACCGCACCCCGGAGCACCCGAGCATCGTGAACGGTTCGATCGCGGCGGCCGTCCGCGGCTCCTTCGGGGACGTCCGCTTCACCGACCGCACCCGGGGCAGCGAGCTCTTCGTGAACCCGTTGATGTCGCTGTGCTTCACCTTCGAGCTGGCCGGCCTGGCCGCCCGCTGCCTCTACCTCGACCGGATCGAGGACACCCACCTGATGCGACAGGTGAGCTCGCGGATCGCGGCCTTCCGGGACGAGACGACCACCCGCCCGGCCCGGACCTTCCCGCACTGATCCGACACGAAGGAGCGGGGACCGGCGCGTGCCGGTCCCCGCTTCTTCGGCTACTCAGTGGCAGCCCTCAGCTTTGTCAGCTGCAGCCGCTGGTGGAGCCGCAGCCCTCGCAGATGTAGCAGGAGCCGGCGCGCTGCATCTTCGTACCGCAGGAGAAGCAGAGCGGGGCGTCGGCGGAGACGCCGAGCTGCATCTCGACCAGTTCGGCGTTGGAGTGCGCCGTCTTGGGGGCCGGGACCGGGGCGACCGCGACCGGCTTCGGGGCGGCGGGCACCGCGGCCAGCGGGGCGACCGGAGCCGACGGGGTCAGGGACTCCGTGTCGAGCTCGTCCTCGAGGGGCTCGTAGGAGCCGGTCTCCAGGTGGCGCTGACGCTCCTCGGCGGAGTGGATGCCGAGGGCCGAGCGGGTCTCGAAGGGCAGGAAGTCGAGCGCCACGCGGCGGAAGATGTAGTCGACGATCGACTGCGCCATCCGCACGTCCGGGTCGTCCGTCATGCCGGCCGGCTCGAAGCGCATGTTCGTGAACTTCGCGACGTACGTCTCCAGCGGGACGCCGTACTGCAGACCGACCGAGACGGCGATCGAGAAGGCGTCCATCATGCCCGCGAGGGTCGAACCCTGCTTGGACATCTTCAGGAAGACCTCGCCGAGACCGTCGTCCGGGTAGGAGTTCGCGGTCATGTAGCCCTCGGCGCCACCGACCGTGAAGGAGGTGGTGATCCCCGGGCGGCCCTTCGGGAGGCGCTTGCGGACCGGGCGGTACTCGATGACCTTCTCGACGGCCGTCCGGATGGTGTCCTCCGCCTTGGCGGTGACCTCCTCCTTCTCCTCTTCCTTCTTCTTCGCGGAGAGGGGCTGGCCGACCTTGCAGTTGTCGCGGTAGATGGCGAGCGCCTTGACGCCCAGCTTCCACGCCTCGAAGTAGATCTCCTCGATCTCCTCGACGGTCGCCGTCTCCGGCATGTTGACCGTCTTGGAGATCGCGCCGGAGATCCAGGGCTGGATCGCGGCCATCATGCGGACGTGGCCCATCGCGGAGATGGAACGCTCGCCCATCGCGCAGTCGAAGACCGAGTAGTGCTCGGGCTTCAGGCCCGGGGCGTCGACGACCACGCCGTGCTCGGCGATGTGGGCGACGATCGCCTCGATCTGCTCTTCCTGGTAGCCCATGCGACGCAGGGCCTGCGGGACGGTGCCGTTGACGATCTGCATCGAGCCGCCGCCGACGAGCTTCTTGAACTTGACCAGGGCCAGGTCCGGCTCGACGCCCGTGGTGTCGCAGGACATCGCGAGACCGATGGTGCCGGTCGGCGCGAGGACGGAGGCCTGCGAGTTGCGGAAGCCGTTCTTCTCGCCGAGGCGGATCACGTCCTGCCAGGCCTCGGTGGCCGCGGCCCAGATGACGTTGTCCAGGTCCTCGGTGCGCGGCGCGACGGCGTTGGCGTCGGCGTGCTGCTTCATGACGCGCTTGTGGGACTCGGCGTTGCGGGCGTAGCCGTCGTACGGGCCGACGATCGCGGCCAGCTCGGCGGAGCGCTTGTACGCGGTACCGGTCATCAGCGAGGTGATCGAGGCGGCGAGGGTGCGGCCGCCGTCCGAGTCGTACGCGTGGCCGGTGGCCATCAGCAGGGCGCCGAGGTTGGCGTAGCCGATGCCCAGCTGGCGGAAGGCGCGGGTGTTCTCGCCGATCTTCTGCGTCGGGAAGTCCGCGAAGCAGATGGAGATGTCCATCGCGGTGATGACCAGCTCGACGACCTTGGCGAAGCGCTCGGCGTCGAAGGACTGGTTGCCCTTGCCGTCGTCGTCGAGGAACTTCATCAGGTTCAGCGAGGCGAGGTTGCAGGACGTGTTGTCCAGGTGCATGTACTCGCTGCACGGGTTGGACGCGGTGATGCGGCCGGACTCGGGGCAGGTGTGCCAGTTGTTGATCACACCGTCGTACTGGATGCCCGGGTCGGCACAGGCCCACGCGGCCTCGGCGAGCTTGCGGAAGAGCGCCTTGGCGTCGACCGTCTCGATGACCTCGCCGGTCATGCGGGCACGCAGGCCGAACTCGGTGCCGTTCTCGACGGCCGTCATGAACTCGTCGTTCACGCGGACGGAGTTGTTGGCGTTCTGGTACTGGACGGACGTGATGTCGTCGCCGCCCAGGTCCATGTCGAAGCCCGCGTCGCGCAGGGCGCGGATCTTCTCCTCTTCCTTCACCTTGGTCGCGATGAAGTCCTCGACGTCCGGGTGGTCCACGTCCAGGACGACCATCTTGGCCGCGCGGCGGGTGGCGCCGCCCGACTTGATCGTTCCGGCGGACGCGTCGGCGCCGCGCATGAAGGAGACCGGGCCGGAGGCGTTGCCGCCGGAGGAGAGGAGCTCCTTGGAGGAGCGGATGCGGGAGAGGTTCAGGCCGGCGCCGGAGCCGCCCTTGAAGATCATGCCCTCTTCCTTGTACCAGTCGAGGATCGACTCCATGGAGTCGTCGACGGCGAGGATGAAGCAGGCGGAGACCTGCTGCGGCTGGGGCGTGCCGACGTTGAACCACACCGGCGAGTTGAAGCTGAAGATCTGGTGCAGGAGGGCGTAGGTCAGCTCGTGCTCGAAGATCTCCGCGTCGGCGGGCGACGTGAAGTAGTCGAAGTCCTCGCCGGCCTTCGTGTAGGTCTTCACGATCCGGTCGATCAGCTGCTTCAGACCGGTCTCGCGCTGCGGGGTGCCGACCGCACCGCGGAAGTACTTGCTGGTGACGATGTTGACCGCGTTCACCGACCAGAAGTCGGGGAACTCGACGCCACGCTGCTCGAAGTTGACCGAACCGTCGCGCCAGTTGGTCATCACGACGTCACGGCGCTCCCAGCTCACCTCGTCGTACGGGTGCACGCCCGGGGTGGTGTGGATGCGCTCGATACGCAGGCCGCTCTTGGCAGTCTTGGTTCCCTTGGAGCGGGAACCTCGTGCCGAGCTGCTCGCCGTCTCTGTCATGCCGTTCCTCCCAATGCGGGCAAAACGCCCTAAAGTGCCAGCGCTATTCCGCGGCACGGTGCTGTGTCTTGTATCTACGTCTCTTCGCCGGACCCACCGGCCGTTCCGCGGTGCGCACGCGGTGCGGAACGGGCCGTTCGGTCAGTCGGCGGCGGAGGCGGGCACGGGGACCGAAGCGGTCCCACCGGGCTCGCACTCTTCGGGGTGAGGCCGCGGCACGCGGAGTTCCGCGATGGCGGTCTCGAAGTCTTCGAGTGTGTCGAACGCCTTGTAAACGGACGCGAACCGGAGGTACGCGACCAGGTCGAGCTCCTGCAACGGGCCGAGTATGGCCAGACCCACGTCGTGGGTGGTCAGCTCGGCGCTCCCGGTGGCGCGCAACGCCTCTTCGACCCGCTGGCCGAGCTTGGCGAGGGCGTCCTCGGTGACCGGCCGTCCCTGGCACGCCTTGCGCACGCCGGAGATGACCTTGGTACGGCTGAAGGGTTCGGTCACCCCGCTGCGCTTGATCACCATCAGCGAGGCCGTCTCCACCGTCGTGAAGCGACGGGAGCAGTCGGGGCACTGGCGGCGCCGGCGGATCGACGTGCCGTCGTCGGTGGTCCGACTGTCGACGACACGGCTGTCGGGGTGCCTGCAGAAGGGGCAGTGCATGGTTCCCTCACCCTCCTCTTGGCACGACTGAATCACCTCACGAGACCCCTGAACGACAGAGGCGAGGCTCTGTCGGGGGCTCGTGAAGCAGCCACAAGCATATGCGATGCCGAGGACCTCGGCAGACCGAGGACCACAACTTCTGGGTGGCAGCGCTCATCCAACCACTAGATCTTGGGTTGTGGTGGATTTACGCCGCTCCGCGTGTCGCGGTGTCCGATGGCCGGATACAGGGCCTCTCGGTGTCACACTGGGCGCGTACCCGGACGGTGGCGACCCGACCCGGAAGGGTACCGTAAGCAGTGGCTCCGAAGCCGAACCCGCGTTCGGTCCGAGTGGCCCGCCGGTCGGCCATACACCCCACGATGTGACCACGGTGGGTGATCTCCGATTTTTCACTCGAACGTGTGTTTGGCGCAACCTTTCGAAAGCAACTACCGTTGTCCAGCTAGGGAGAACATTTCGAGAGGGGCCGACGTGACCACCACCGCAGACAGTGCCACCATCACTGCCCAGAACCGCTCCCAGAGCCGACTCGAGCCGGTGCATGCCATGAATGACGCAAGCCTGAACCCGGAGGCGGAGCCCGTACGCCCCGCACGCTCGCTGCCAGGGCGACCTCCAGGCATCCGCGCCGACAGCTCCGGGCTCACGGACCGGCAGCGGAGGGTCATCGAGGTCATCCGCGACTCGGTCCAGCGGCGCGGTTACCCGCCGTCGATGCGGGAGATCGGTCAGGCGGTCGGCCTGTCCAGCACGTCGTCGGTCGCGCACCAGCTGATGGCCCTGGAGCGCAAGGGCTTCCTGCGCCGCGACCCCCACCGCCCCCGGGCGTACGAGGTACGCGGCTCCGACCAGCCCAGCTCGCAGCCCACGGACACCACGGGCAAGCCCGCGGCCTCGTACGTACCCCTGGTCGGCCGGATCGCGGCCGGTGGCCCGATCCTCGCCGAGGAGTCGGTGGAGGACGTGTTCCCCCTCCCCCGCCAGCTCGTCGGCGACGGTGAGCTGTTCTGCCTCAAGGTCGTCGGCGACTCGATGATCGAGGCCGCCATCTGCGACGGCGACTGGGTCACGGTCCGTCGCCAGCCGGTAGCGGAGAACGGCGACATCGTCGCCGCCATGCTCGACGGGGAGGCCACGGTCAAGCGCTTCAAGCGCGAGGACGGGCACGTCTGGCTGCTCCCGCACAACGCCGCCTACCAGCCGATCCCCGGCGACGAGGCCACCATCCTGGGCAAGGTCGTCGCGGTACTGCGCAGGGTCTGACTCCCCGCGCCCCCATCCAGCTCCGGGACCTACTGCGCCGGTCCCGGAGCTGCTTCGCGCCCCTTTACACGGCTAAACCGCCACCGCTCTCGCGGACATGGCTGTTCGCCGCTTGGGTTGCCCCGTTGATGGTCCCGCTCGTGCTCCCGAGAACTACTTCCCCTCGGCCGTCGCCGCAGCGTCGATCGCGGCGAGCGAGCGGCGGGCCTGGTTGCGGTCCGTGGTGTACCAGAAGTCCGGCAGCGTGGCCCGCAGGAAGCTCCCGTAGCGGGCCGTGGCCAGCCGGGGGTCCAGGACCGCGACGACGCCCTTGTCACCGGTGGCCCGTACGAGCCGGCCCGCGCCCTGGGCCATGAGCAGCGCCGCGTGCGTGGCCGCGACGGACATGAACCCGTTCCCGCCGCGCTCCTCGACCGACTTCTGCCGTGCGCTCATCAGCGGGTCGTCGGGGCGCGGGAACGGGATCCTGTCCATGACCACCAGCTGGCAGCTGGGTCCGGGCACGTCCACACCCTGCCACAGCGACAGGGTGCCGAACAGGCAGGTCTTCGGATCGGCCGCGAAGCTCTTGATCAGCTCGCCCAGCGTCTCCTCGCCCTGGAGCAGGATCGGGTTGTCGAGCCGGCCGCGCAGTTCCTCGGCGGCCGCCTTCGCGCCGCGCATGGAGGAGAACAGGCCCAGGGTGCGGCCGCCGGCGGCCTCGATCAGCTCGGCGAGTTCGTCCATCATGTCGCCGCGGGTGCCTTCGCGGCCGGGGGTGGCCAGGTGCTTGGCGACGTAGAGGATGCCCTGCTTGGGGTAGTCGAACGGCGAGCCGACGTCCAGGCCCTTCCACTGCGGTGCGTCTTCGCCTTCCACGCCCTCCGGGGAGAGGCCCATCGACGCCGCGACGCCGTTGAAGTCACCGCCGAGCTTGAGGGTGGCCGAGGTCAGGACCACCGAGCGGTCCTCGAACAGCTTCTCGCGGAGCAGGCCCGACACCGACAGCGGAGCGACCCGGAGGGTGGCGCCGAACCGGTCGTGGCGCTCGTACCAGACGACGTCGTACTCGGAGCCGGCCATGATCCGCTCCGCCACGCCGTGGACGCTCTCCACCGCGGCGAGGGCCTGCTTGCGCACGGCGTCCTCGTCGTGGACGGACTTGTCGCGGGTGTTGCCGATCGCCGAGATCACGTTGCGCGAGGCGTCCCGCAGGGCCATCAGCGCGTAGCCGAGGTCCTCGGGGATCTCCTCCAGCCGGCCGGGGAGCGCCAGCTCCATGACGCGCTCGAAGGTCTCGGAGGCCGTCTGCAGGGAGTCCGCGGTCTTCTCGTCGACCAGCTTCGCCGCCCGCTTCACGGCGCGGTTGACCTGGCCGGGGGTGAGCTCGCCGGTGGCGACCCCGGTCACCCGGGAGACCAGCTCGTGGGCCTCGTCGACGATCAGGACCTCGTGCTGCGGGAGCACGGGGGCGCCCTCGATGGCGTCGATGGCGAGGAGCGCGTGGTTGGTGACGACCACGTCCGCGAGCTTGGCCCGCTCTCGGGCGGCCTCCGCGAAGCACTCGGCTCCGTACGCGCACTTCGTCGCGCCCAGGCACTCGCGGGAGGAGACGGAGATCTGCGACCAGGCCTTGTCGGAGACGCCCGGGGTCAGGTCGTCGCGGTCGCCGGTCTCGGTCTCGTCCGCCCAGTCGCGCAGGCGCAGCAGGTCCTGCCCCAGCTTGCTGGTGGGGGTGGCCGCCTCGAACTGGTCGAAGAGGCCCTCCTCCTCGTCCTGCGGGGCGCCCTCGTGCAGGCGGTGCAGGCACAGGTAGTTGGAGCGGCCCTTGAGCATGGCGAACTGCGGGCGGCGGCGGAGCTGCGGATGCAGCGCCTCCACCGTCCGGGGCAGGTCCCGCTCGACGAGCTGGCGCTGAAGCGCCAGCGTCGCCGTGGCGACGACCACGCGCTCGCCGTGCGCGAGGGCCGGCACCAGGTAGCCCAGGGACTTACCGGTACCGGTACCGGCCTGGATGAGGCGGTGGGAGTTGTCGTCGATCGCTTCGGCGACGGCTTCGGCCATGGCCACCTGGCCGGGCCGCTCCGTGCCGCCGACGGCGGAGACGGCGGCGTGCAGCAGGTCGGGGAGGGAGGGCTTCGTCATAGCAGTGCCAACCCTACGGGGCGCCACCGACAGCGACCGCACCGAAGAGGACTCACGGCCGGTGCAGGGGGTTCGGCACGGTGCCGTGCTGCACGGCGTGCGGGCGGTCGGGGCGGTCGCGGTAGCCGTCCTCGTAGAGGCGGTTCCTGTTGAGGCAGAGGCGGACGATGCGTTCGCCGAGGAGGTCGAAGAGCTCGTAGCGCTCCTTGAGCTCGGGGAAGCGGGCGTGGTGGCGCAGGATCTCCGCCCGTACGAGGGACCAGAACGTGTCCTCGGGGACGCCCAGGCGGTCCTCGCAGAGGGCGGAGAGGTAGCGGAAGACGCCCACGAAGAGTCCCGAGTGGATGAACTGGGGCAGGAAGTCCGCGGGCTCGCTGAGCAGCACCGCGCGGACCTCGTCGGGCATGGCGGCCAGCTCGGGCAGCGGCTCGGCGCTGATGTTGACGTCGTCCACGAAGTCCTTGACCGCGAGCCGGACCGGGACGTCGTGCTCGTCGAAGATCACGACCGCGTTCTCGCCGTGCGGGGAGAAGACGGTGCCGTAGCGGTAGAGGAAGCGCAGCAGCGGGGGCAGCAGGGCGGCGAAGAGGCGCTGGAGCCAGGCGGTGGGGGCCAGGCCCGAGCGGGCGACGAGCTCGGCGGTGAACGACCGGCCGCGGGGATCGGTGTGCAGGAGCGAGGCGAGGGTGCGGGCGCGCTCGCCGGGGGCGAGGTGGCCGGCCAGCGGCTCGCGCCAGATCGCACCGAGGAGCTCCTTGTACTGGTACGGGACCTCGGGGAGCGCGTCGTAGACGGGGTGGCGGACGGTGACGGAGGCGACTTCGCCGAGCAGGATCACTCCGCACTCGTCGCGGAGGAAGGGGTCCGCGTCCCGGATCGAGTGGATCCAGGCGGTGACGGCCGGCGCCGCGTGGGCCAGGTCGGAGGGCAGGCCGCGCCAGACCATGGTGTTGAGGACGGAGAGGGGCAGCTTGACGCTGTGGCGGTCGGGGCGCGTGAGATTGAGGAAGGTGCGGATCGACTGCTGCGGAAGGCGGAGGTCGGGGTCCGCGGGGAGCGGGACCAGGGTGCCGGCGGCGAGGGCCGGGGCGAAGAGCGGCAGGACGACCTCGTCCCACTGCCAGGGATGGACCGGGAGGTAGAGGTAGCCGAGCGGATCGAGACCGCGCTCGCGCAGGGTCCGGTCGAAGAGGTCGCGGGTGACGGGGTCGAGCTCGGTGGAGTAGAGGCGTGCGGGGTCTTCCAGGCCGGCGGTTCCCCTGTACTGCGCGAGGGAGGTGTGGGCGGCGAGCCAGGGCAGGCGCTGGGCGGTGCGGGCTTCCGGGGCCCAGGCGGCGGTGTCGGAGGCGGAGAGTCCGATCCGGCCCTTGTTGAGGACGAGCCAGGGGTGGCCGGTCTGGTGGCCTTCCAGGGCGGCGTAGTCGAGGTCGGCCAGGACGTCGGCGGTGAGCGCGGTGTGGTCGATGCGGGCGTCGGCGGCGAGGGTGGCGCTGAGCTCGCGGACCATGTGGCCGAGGGTGGCGCCGTCGAGGCCGAGGAGGGTGCGGGCGCGGATGAGGAAGGCGTACGGGTCCCCGAAGGCGGTCGGGGTTCCGGGGGTGGTTCCGGGGGCGGGTGGGGCTCCCAGGGCGGGTGGGGCTCCGGGGGTGGGCGCCGTGGTGAGGGTGATGGTGTCGGGGGTGACGTGCCAGCTGCCGTAGGCGCGGCGGCGGGCCCGGAAGCCGAGGCTGCTGCCGTCGTCGAGGGTCAGCGTCCAGGCGTCGCCGGAGGCGGCCGGGGCGGGGACCGGGCTGATGATCTCCTCGTACGCGAACTCGCCGAGCATCTTGGCGAGCAGGCGGCGGGCGGCGAAGTCCCAGGTCGGGTGGTTCAGTTCGGGTGGGGTGCACGGGTGCTGGGGCGACGGGGGCACGGTGTCCGAGAAATGAGCGCCCGCGGAGTCTGGGGCGGCGGAGAAATTCTGCACGGGACTCCTCGAGGATCGGGAACTTTGCTGCGTGACGCAGAGTTTTCGAAGTGAGAGGTACAGCGCTGGACACGGGAGCGGAAGCGGAAGGCGGGTGAGCGTGCGTCAGTGATCCGGGATCTGCGGGGCGGCACTCAGAGGAGATTGCGCAGCGCCCGCTCGCGGATCATCAGCGCGGCGCGCTTGCCGGGCAGTTCGATCTCTGTGGAACAGCGGAAACCGGAGTTCAGGAAGGCTGATACGGAGGGGGTGTTGCGGATGTCCGGTTCGGCGATGACACGCATGCAGCGCGGGTGGTTGTCGAGGACCAGGTCGGAGACGGCGCGCAGGAGCGCCGTCCCCAAGCCTCGGCCGCGGTTCGTGCCGTCTCCGATGAGCAGGTGGATACCCGTGTCGTGGGGGCGCGCCGGGTAGTGCGCGGAGAGCGGGTCGAGGTCGGCCCGGTAGATCTCCCAGTAGCTCATCGGCGTGCCGTCCAGGAGGCCGAGGCAGGGGATGCTGCGGCTGTCCCCGTCCAGCTGTGCCCGCACGTGGGCGGCGGTGACGGCGGCGGGGCCGGCGAGTTCCCAGTAGGCGTCCACCTCCGGGTCGTTCATCCAACGGGTGAGCACCTGCAGGTCGCGGTCGAGCCGTACGGGTTCCAGGCGGAAGACCCCGGCCCGTGTGGTGATGCCGCCCCAGCCCGCCGGGGAGTCCAGCAGATCCGCTTCGGCGAGCAGGGGCAGCAGCCGGGGGGTGAGATGCGGTGCGAGGGGGCGGGAGACATCGGTGTGGGGCGCACCGGTGTGGAAGTCGGTGGAGGGCATCGGGGCTCTTCTCCGTGTCGGTACGGACGCGTCAGTCGTGAAGGGGGTTGGCGATGGTGACGTAGACGGACTGGGTGTCGACGGGGCCGACGAGCTCGTCGAGGCCTCCCAGGCGGGTGAGCAGATTCGCCTTGCAGCGCAGGGTGCGCGAGTCGAGCAGCCGCTCGGGGAGCGGGCCCAGGCCCGCGGCCTTGCCGAGGAAGCGGCGGAAGGCGGCGAGCAGGACGCGCTCGTCGGCGAGCCTCTGGGATCCGAAGGCGCCGATGAGACCGAGCACGTTGTTGATGCCGAGGTAGTAGGCGAAGCGTTCGTCGGTGACGGCGTCGGAGACGAACGTGTCGCTGGCGGCGCCGATACCGGGGAGCCGGCGCTCGAGTTCCGCGCGGCGTGACGCGCGGAAGTAATAGCCCTGGTTGTCGCGGTAGCGGCCGCCGACCGGCCAGCCGGCCGGGTCGAGGAGGACCAGCGTGTTCTGCTGGTGCGCTTCGAGGGCGATGCCGGCGAGGGCGTCGAAGGCGATGACCGGCAGGACTACGTGGTCGAGGTAGCGCAGGAACCACTCGGCGGAGACGGCGGACGTGGTTCGTCCGGTGGTGGCGGCGAGATGCGCGACGGTCTCGGCGAGCCGGGAGGTCATGGTGGTCCGGCCCGGCCACGGGCGGGGTGCGGTGAGTGCGGCGATGCAGAGGGCGTCGTCGTCCGGGCGGAAGGGGTTGTGGCGCAGCATGACGTCGAGTCCGGGGACGGGGGTGCCGTCCGGGGCGTCGACGGCGACCCAGGCCGGGTCGCGGACGATGTCGAAGCCGGGGTGCGCCGCCTGCCACTGCTCGGCGAGGCCGGTGCGGAGCAGCCGGTGCACCTCGATGCCGCGGTGGAGTTCCTTGCGGAGGTTCTCGCGGCGGGAGTTGGTGATGCGCAGGCCCAGCGAGAGCTTGAGCATCGCGGGGGCGCCGGGCCGGTGGACGGTGCGGATGGAGGAGGTGGGATACCAGGGGTCGCCGTACGGGCCCAGGTCGTGCAGGAGTCCCGCGTCGCGGAGGGCGGCGACGGCGGGGCGCTGGAGCAGGTCGCGGGCCTGCCAGGGGTGAAGGGGAAGGGGGGTGGCGCCGTCGGGCACCGGGAGCCCGGGGGCGAGGCGGGCCAGCAGTCGGGCGGCGGAGACGGGGCGCCCGCGCTCGGTCCAGGCCGAATCGGTGGCGAGCGCGGCGGGCGCGACCGCCACCCAGTGCAGGGGGAAGGAGCCGTGCAGTTCGGGTGAGTAGCGGCGCACTTCGGCTTCGGAGAGGCCTTCGCGGCTCTTCGGGGTCGGGTGCAGCGGGTGGCCGAGCAGGAGGGACTGTTCGGCGGTGAGGAACCGGTCGCAGGCGACGGGGGCGGGGGCGTCCGAGCGCTTGCGGCGGTCTTCGATGAACTCGGCGGTGCGGTGCACCGAGTCGGCGACCCTGCCGACGAGGTCCGCGCTGCCGGGGGCGGCCTGTCCCTCACGGGAGATCAGCGCGGCCAGGGTGACCGCGTCCACGGCGGGGGCGTCGGCGGGGGCGCCTTCGATCCGGGCCGGGCCGAAGCGGTGCCAGCCGGCCGCGGACCAGTAGCGGACGGCGACGAGCAGGGCGGTGCCGGACGCGGGGAGGGGGACGCGCAGCACGGGTCCGGCGGGCCGGCCGAGGCCGGTCTCGCGGACCCAGCAGCGCAGCAGGCCCTCCACGGTCGCGGCCTCGGCGGCGATCCTGGGCTCGGGGTGGTCCAGGGGGTCGGCCGCGCCCACGCGGGGTCTGACCGTGCCGTCCTGCTGCCGCGGCACGCTGGCCGAGTCCCCACCGGGCCGCGGCGCGGCCGCCGCCCACGGCATGCCCGCGCCGGGCGTGCCCGGCGGGGTACCGGCGGGCAGTGCGGAGCGCCCGCCGGATGCCGGCAGGGCATCCGCGTGCCCGGAGGGCGCCGGGGCCGAGGCGTCCCGCTCCGGCGGCGTGGACGACTCGCGGGGCCGCTCGGCCGCCGAGTCCTCCCCGAGTCCGGCGGCCGCAGCCAGCGGCAAGGCCGTCCCTCCGGCCGCGCCCGCCTGCGCGGGCCACTCCTGCAACGCCCCACCGCCCGGGCCCGCCGGCGCCACCCCGCCCGTCCGCCCCGGTGCGGACGGGGCAGGTCCGGCGGGGCCGGATACCGACGGACAGGGCCCACCCGGCGACGCCGCGCTCCAAGGCTCCGGCTCGGGCTGCGGAGAGCGACCGCCGACACCGAGTCCGGAGGTCGGCCCGGCCGATACGGGCCCGTCCGGAACCCCCCAGACAGCACCGACGACCGGCCGCAGAAGGCCCGCGGCGCTGTCGGGACCAGGCGATACCGCAGTCTGGGCCCCGCCTGTGTGTGCCGGGTCCGGGGACGGGCGGACCACCGAGCCCTGGGCATCGGCCGTGACGGCCGGGCCCGATGACGGGCCGACGACCGAAGGCTGGGCACCGGCCGCGGCTACCGGATCCGCGGACGGGCGGACCGTCGAGGCCCGGCCACCGGCCATGACGGCCCGGTCCGATGACGGGCCGACAAACGAAGGCTGGGCACCGGCCGTGGCTGCCGGATCCGGGGACCGGTGAACCGTCGAAGGCTGGGCGTCGCCTGTGGCTGCCGGATCCGGGGACGGACAGACCGACGACGGCAGGGCATCACCTCTGACTGCCTGGCCCGGGGACGGGTGGACCTCCCAAGGCCGGGCATCACTTGTGACTGCCGGATCCGGGGACGGGTGGACCCCCGAGGGCGGGGCACCGGCCGTGGCTGCCCAGGCGGATGACGGGCGGACCGCCGAAGGGTGGGCAGCGCCGGTGACTCCCGGGGTCGGGGACGCTTGGGCCTCCGAAGGCCGGCTGGGGTCGCCCGCCCCGTGGAAGTCGGCGCCGAGGGCGGCGGACACCGCCGGCCCGCTGTGCGGCGGGGTGGGCCCGTCCCCGGAGGCGAACTCGGCGCCAGGGGCTGGGGCCGTCACGACGGGGATGGTCGGAGCCGGTCCGGCCGAGGCGGAAGCAGACGGGCTGTCGGCGTCGGCGGGGAGAAGTGGGGCAGGCACGGGCCCGGTCGAGTCAAGCGGCGCGGAGCCAGGGGCGGGGGTGGGAGCCTCCGAAGCAGGCATGGACCGATCCTCCATGGGGGTGGCAGGGGGTGTGACTGGCACGGCTCCCGCCCCTGCGCGGACGCCGAAGGTGGCGCCCGACGGAGGTGAGAGGGGCCCGGCGACCGAGGTCGAGGTCAGCTCGGAAGCCCGGGCCCCGGACGAGGGCGGCAGCGTCCCGGCGGGCATTGAGGTCGGTGCGGCTGCCTCGGAGGCGGGGCACGCTCCGGAGTCGGCGGGGACGACCGCATGAAGCCCGGGCTCGACTGCGACGACACGTGCCACCCCCGGGACGCCCGACGCAGGAGCCGACAAGGACGGCAGCGAGCCACCCACGCCAGCCCGCACGGGGGCAGACGAAGACGGGGCGGACGCGTCGGCATCGGTCCGCGGCGGCAGAAGGGGAGGCACCTCGGCACCGGCGGGGACCGATGAAGGTGGCAAGGCCCCGCCCGGCGCGGTCGGCGCGGGGCTCGGCGGCGGCGACACGGGCTCGACCGGCACGGAAGGCTTCGGCGATGACAGCGGGAGGTCGGGGGCCGTAGCCCCGGCGGGGGCCGACGAGGACGGCGAGGCCTCGTCCGGCACAGCCGGCGGCGGGGTCTGCGATGTCGGGAAGGCCTTGCTCGGCGTGGGCGGCGCGGGGGGCGACGGCAGGGACCCGACCGACACAGGAGCAGGCACAGCCGCGGGCGGCGGCGTCGAGGCGGCGACGGATGGCGCTGCCGGCGGAGATACCGGGACGGCCGCAGGCCAGGTCGTAAAGGTCGCGGAGGCCCCCGACGGTGGCGGTACGGGCCCGCACGGCACGGCGGAGGACAAGGGCGGGGCCGCCACGACCGGCCGGGTCGGGGAAACGGCCGACGGGTCAGCCAGGGCGGGTGAGGTGGGTGTGACGGCCGACAGGGGCTGCCGAGTTGGTGTCGCACCCGACAAGGACGGCAAGGCGGACCCGACAGCCCCCGGGGTCAGGGAGCCGGCCGACGGCCCAGGCGGGCTGGGGTTCCCCGGCGATCGCGGCTCCGTGGCAGCCACGGCCGGACCGGGCGGCTGGCTGGAGACGGACAGGGGTCGCAGCGCGGAGACCTCAGTGGGCAGACGCAGCGGAGCGGCCGGACGACCGGGCGAAGTCGGGGTTGCACCCGGTGGAGGCGGCTGTGTGGACGCCGCAGTTGCGGGAGGTGGGGAGGCAGCCGGTGCCCGGGGCGGGGTGGCAGTTCCAGGCGATCGCGGCTCCGTGCCGGCCACGGCCGGACCGGGCGGCTGCTGGGAAGCCGCGGTTGGAGGCAACGGGGAGGCGGGCGGCGGTCCGGGTGGGGTGGGGGTTTCGGACGGTGGTAGGGCCGAGGCCGCAGTAGGAGGCATCGGGGAGGCGGCCGGCGGGCCCGGTGGGGTGGGGGGAGGGGTCGGCATGGGGGTCCTTAGCGGCCGGTGGCGGCGGGGATGGCGTCGGCCAGGCGGTCGAGGACGGCCGTGGCCTGTTCGTCGGTCAGGGTCAGCGGGGGGAGGAGGCGCACGACGCTGGAGTGGCGGCCGCCGAGTTCGACGATCAGGCCGCGGTCCAGGCACGCCTGGCGGACGGCCACCGCGAGGGCGGGCGCGGCTCCCCCGGTGTCCGGGTCGATCAGTTCGACGCCGATCATCAGCCCGCGGCCCCGTACGTCCCCCACGCACGGGTGGGCCGGGATCAGGGTCCGCAGGGAGGCCAGCATCCGCGCGCCCAGGGTCCGCGCCCGGTCCGCGAGGCCGTTGCGCCGGACGTAGGCCAGGGTCGCGGTGCCCGCCGCCATGGCCAGCTGGTTGCCGCGGAAGGTTCCGGCGTGGGCTCCGGGGGCCCACTGGTCGAGCTCCGCCCGGTACACGATCACCGCGAGCGGCAGGCTGCCGCCGATGGCCTTGGACAGCACCATCACGTCGGGTACGACCCCGGCGTGGTCGACGCCCCAGAAGGCTCCGGTCCGGCCGACCCCCGTCTGGACCTCGTCGGCGATCAGCGGGATCCCCCGCGCCGCCGTGATCTCCCGCATCCTGCGCAGCCAGGCGTCCGGGGAGGGGTGGACCCCGCCCTCCCCCTGGACGGGTTCGACGATCATCCCGGCCGGGGCCGCCACCCCGCTCTTGGGGTCGTCGAGCAGGTTCTGCGTCCAACGGGCCGACAGTTCCGCCCCTTCGGCCCCGCCGATCCCGAACGGGCAGTGGTAGTCCTGCGGGTAGGGCAGCCGGGTCACCCGTACGTCCGCCGCGCCGCCCGAGGCCTCCAACGCGCCCGTGGTCATGCCGTGGTAGGCCCCGGTGAAGGCGAGCATCCCCGACCGGCCGGTGGCCGTGCGGACGAGCGTGAGCGCGGCCTCGACGGCGTCCGTCCCGGCCGGTCCGCAGAACTGGACGCGGGCGTCGGCGGCCAGCTCCGCCGGCAGGTTGGCGAACAGCTCGGTGGTGAAGGCGTCCTTGACCGGTGTCGCGAGGTCCAGGACGTGCAACGGGGCCCCCGAGTCGAGGACTCCGCGGATCGCTTCGAGCACGACGGGGTGGTTGTGGCCGAGGGCGAGGGTGCCGGCGCCGGAGAGGCAGTCGAGGTAGCGCCGTCCGTCCGCGCCCTCGATGGTCAGCCCGCGGGCGCGCACGGGGACGATGGGCAGGGAGCGCGCGTACGTCCGTGCCGCGGACTCCCGTTGGGCCTGCCGCCGCAGGATCCCCTCGCCCGCGCCGGAGCCCCGGCCGGAGGAGCCCCGCCCGGCCGAGCCCCGGCCGGATCCCGGACCGGCCGAGCCCCGACCAGGGACCTCTCCCGGCTCCGGTCCCGCGGCCGCGGTCCCCGCCGGCCCCGACTCCGGTCCCGCCGGGCCCCCCGCCCCCGGGCTCGCCCCCGGCCCCGCCTCCGGCCCCCGGTTCGTCTGCGGCGGGACGTGCGCCGCGGCCGCGGCCTGCCCGCTCGTCAAAGCCACGAGTGTCGCTCCTCCCGCACGGTTGCTCTTCCGGAGTGCGCCTCGAACACCAACGCTGCTCCCCCATCCCCCGTACGTACCAACGACGGTGACGGCGACGGATCACGGGTGGCCCCAAGATCCTTGCCCCGCCCGGAGATCGGGCCTCCCGCGACGGAACCGTCGCCCCGGGCTGTGCCGTCCCCCACGGCAGCGGCATAGTGGGGGGCTGCAAACCCAGGCACCATCCCGAACCACCAGGGGGATTCACGACATGCGACCGATTCGACCGGTCACCGCGATCCTGTGCTCGGCCGCGCTCGCGCTGACCGCCGCGGCGTGCGGGCCCGGCGACGGTGAGACCGACGCCAAGCCGACCGTGGCGGCGAGCCTGCCCACCGGCCTGGACGGGGTGAAGATCCCGGACGGGCTCAAGGACAAGCTCAAGGAGCACGGCATCGACCTGGAGAAGTGGAAGGGGGGTGAGTGGAAGAACTGGAAGAAGGAGGACTGGCTCCGCGAGGCGGGCGACTACATCAACCCGATCATCGAGGACCTGTGGAACCCGGACCGCATGCGTGACGCGGCCAAGACCCCGCAGCCCCCGGCCGTCGACCCGGACGCGGGCAAGGACCAGGGCGTCACCGATCCCGTCCCGGCCCCGGTGACGGCCAAGGCCGTGAACCCGCCCTACCACCAGAGCGTTCCGGCCTCCGGCAAGGTCTTCTTCGACGGCCCCGAGGGCTCGATGGTCTGCTCGGCGACCGTGGTCAAGGACCCGGCGCACCCCGGCAAGTCCAACATGGTCTGGACGGCCGGCCACTGCGTGCACGCGGGAAAGTCCGGCGGCTGGTACCGCAACATCGCCTTCGTCCCGTCGTACAACAACACGGGCAAGCCGGCGGCCGCGCTCAAGGGCGCGCCCCGCGAGGAGGTGGCCCCGTACGGCGTGTGGTGGAGCGACTGGGCGCAGACCTCCGACCAGTGGATCGCGACCGGCGGTCCGACCGGCGGCGCGGGTGCCCCGTACGACTTCGCGGTGCTGCACGTGACCCCGGAGAAGGGTGGCGGCAAGTCCCTCGAGGAGACGGTCGGTACGGCCCTCCCGGTGGAGTTCAACGCCGCGGCCACGCCCAAGATCACGAGCATGACGGCCACCGGCTACCCGGCGGCGGCTCCGTTCGACGGCCAGAAGGCCTTCCAGTGCGCCGACAAGCCGGGCCGGCTGTCGCTGAACGCGACCGACCCCGCGATGTACCGCATCGGCTGCACGATGACCGGCGGTTCCTCGGGCGGCGGCTGGGTCGCGGCGGGCGCCGACGGCAAGCCGGCGCTGGTGTCGAACACCTCGATCGGTCCCGCGAAGGCGGGCTGGCTGGCCGGACCGCGGCTGGGCCCCGAGGCGAAGGGCGTCTTCGACGCCGTGAGCGGCAAGTTCAAGTAGCCCGACGGCAAACCGGCCGGCACCCGGACGACAACCGCAGGGCAAGAGGAGAGGGCCCCCGCATCCGCGGGGGCCCTCTTCACGTGCGCACGGCCAGCGGGCCGCCGCCTCAGTGCTTCGCGAGCACGTACGGAGCGAACTCCGCCGCCAGTTCCGCGTGCACCCGCGCCTTGAGCAGGGTGCCCTCCGCCGTGTGCTCCTCGGAGATCACCTCGCCCTCGGCGTGCGCACGGGCGACCAGCGAGCCGCGCGTGTAGGGCACCACGGCCTCGACCTCGATCGCCGGCCGCGGCAGCTCCGCGTCGATGAGCGCGAGGAGTTCCTCGATGCCCTGACCCGTGCGCGCCGAGACGGCGATGGAGCGCTTCTCGATGCGCAGCAGGCGCTGGAGCACCAGCGGGTCGGCCGCGTCCGCCTTGTTGATCACCACGATCTCGGGCACCTTGACGGCGCCGACCTCGCGGATGACCTCGCGGACCGCCGCCAGCTGCTCCTCCGGAGCCGGGTGCGAGCCGTCCACGATGTGCAGGATGAGGTCGGAGTCGCCGACCTCCTCCATCGTGGAGCGGAACGCCTCGACGAGGTGGTGGGGCAGGTGCCGGACGAAGCCGACGGTGTCGGCCAGGGTGTAGACCCGGCCGGAGGGGGTCTCGGCCCGGCGCACGGTCGGGTCGAGGGTGGCGAACAGCGCGTTCTCCACCAGGACGCCCGCGCCCGTGAGGCGGTTGAGCAGCGAGGACTTGCCGGCGTTGGTGTATCCGGCGATGGCGACCGAGGGCACCTTGTTGCGGCGCCGTTCCTGCCGCTTGATGTCGCGGCCGGTCTTCATCTCCGCGATCTCCCGGCGCATCTTCGCCATCTTCTCGCGGATCCGGCGACGGTCGGTCTCGATCTTGGTCTCACCGGGGCCGCGGGTGGCCATGCCGCCACCGCCGCCGCCACCCATCTGCCGGGACAGCGAGGCACCCCAGCCGCGCAGTCGCGGCAGCATGTACTGCATCTGCGCGAGCGCGACCTGCGCCTTGCCCTCTCGGGACTTGGCGTGCTGGGCGAAGATGTCGAGGATGAGCGCGGTCCGGTCGACCACCTTCACCTTGACGACGTCCTCGAGGGCGATGAGCTGGCCGGGGCTGAGCTCGCCGTCGCAGACGACGGTGTCGGCGCCGCTCTCCATGACGATGTCGCGCAGCTCGCGCGCCTTGCCGGAACCGATGAAGGTGGCCGGGTCGGGCTTGTCGCGGCGCTGGATCACGCCGTCGAGTACGAGTGCCCCCGCCGTCTCGGCGAGTGCGGCGAGCTCCGCGAGGGAGTTGTCCGCGTCCTGCACCGTGCCGGAGGTCCACACGCCCACGAGTACGACCCGCTCCAGGCGGAGCTGGCGGTACTCGACCTCGGTGACGTCCTCGAGTTCGGTGGAGAGGCCGGCCACGCGGCGCAGGGCCGCGCGCTCGGAGCGCTCGTACTGGGCGCCGTCCCGGTCTCCGTCGATCTCGTGGCTCCAGGCGACGTCCTCTTCCATCAGGGCGTCGGCCCGAAGGCTCTCGGTGAAGCTCTGCGAGTCCGCCGCAGTCCTTGCGTCGTCCCGCGCGTCCTGGGAAGGGGAAGAAGAGGAGGTCATTGGATCCTTACGTCGTTTTCGAATGCGTCCGCGTCAGGCGAAGCGGAGCCAAGGCCAAAGCTACTCCCGCGCGTGACACAACACTGTCATGTCCAACGCGTGACACTCCCCGGGGATTCCCCCGGGTGTCCCCGCGACGCTGCGCCCCCCGTGGTGCGGGGCCCCGTAGAACGGCCTCGTCGATGGTGGCATGCCCGTTCCGCACGCGTCACACGCTTTTCGGGCCGCCCCACTCGGGATGCCCCGGCATGGCCGGCGTCTTCTTCCCGTAGAGCCAGGGCTCCAGGAAGGCCCTCAGGTCCCGTCCGGCCTCCTGCGACGCCAGGCGTACGAACTCCTCGGTGCCCGCGACCGCGTCCCGGTGCTCGCCCACCCACCGCCGCTCCACCCGGTCGAAGGCCTCGGCCCCGATCTCCTGGCGCAGCGCGTACAGGATCAGCGCGGCCCCGTCGTAGACCGCCGGCCGGAACAGCCCGATCTTCTCGCCCGGCGGGGCCGGCTTCGGCGCGGCCGGGGGGCCGCCGGCCGCGCGCCACTGGTCGGAGCGCTGGTAGGCCTCGCGCATCCGCCGCTCCAGGGAGTACTTGCCGAGGCCGTCGGCGTACAGGGCCTCGTACCAGGTGGCGTGGCCCTCGTTGAGCCACAGGTCCGACCAGGCGCGCGGGGTCACGCTGTCGCCGAACCACTGGTGGGCCAGCTCGTGGACCATCACGGACTCGACGTACCACTCGGGGTATCCCCCGCCGCCCGCGAACAGTCCGCTCTCGAACAGCGAGAGCGTCTGCGTCTCCAGCTCGAAGCCGGTCCGGGCCTTCGCGATCAGCACCCCGTAGTTCTCGAAGGGGTAGCGGCCGACGCGCTCCTCCATCCATGCGATGTGCCCGGCGGTCTTCTTCAGCCAGGGCTCCAGCCGCTCCCGGTCCGCCGACGGGACCACGTCGCGCAGCGGCAGTCCGTGCGGACCGGTGCCGTGCACGACGGCGGAGTCGCCGACCGAGACCTGGGCGAGCTCGGTGGCCATCGGGTGCAGGGTCCGGTACGTCCACGTGGTCGCGGCGCCCGCGCGGTGGGCCGGGAGCACCCCCGGCACCCCGTTGGCCACGGCGGTCAGCCCGGCCGGCGCGGTGATGTGGAAGGTGAAGTACGCCTTGTCGGCGGGGTGGTCGTTGCACGGGAAGACCCGGTGGGCGGCGTCGGCCTGGTTGGCCATCGCCAGCCCGTCCTCGGTGACCACCCAGCCGCCGTCGCCGCGGCCGCGCGGGTCGCTCGTGTGCCGGACGGCGATGTGCAGGGGGGCGCCGGCGGCCAGCGGCCGCGCGGGGGTCAGCACGAGGTCCTCCCCGACGCTCTCGAACCGGGCCGGCTCCCCGTTGACCTCGACGGACGCCACCTTGCCGTGGGTGAAGTCGAGGTTGACGGTCTCGAGCGGCGCGAGGGTGCGCGCGTCGATGACGGTGACCGCGTCGAGCGGGCTGTTGTTGTCCTTGTACGCGAAGGACAGGTCGTACGAGAGGACGTCGTACCCGGGGTTCCCGAGTTCCGGGAACAGCGGGTCGCCGATGCCCAGGGCCTTGGGCGGGGGCACCACGGCGGCGACGAGGGTGAGGGAGGCCGCGGCCAGCAGGGCGGCGCGCAGGCGCGGGGAGGTGAGCTGCATCCCCCACCGCTTATCAGCGCCCGCCACGCGCCCGCGAACGACGCGCGACGGCTCCACCCGAAAGGGGTCCCACGGGCCGGACCGCTTACGCCCGGCTGACGTCGTAGACGCCCGGCACGTCCCGCATGGCCCGCATGAGCGCCTGGAGTCCCGCCGCGTCGGGGAGCTGGAGCGTGTAGGTGTGGCGGACCCGCTGCTCGACCGGCGGTTCCACGGTCGCGGAGACCACTTCGACCCCCTCGCGGGCGATGGCCTCGGTCAGATCGGCCAGCAGGTGCGGGCGGCCGAACGATTCGGCTACCAGCGTGACCCGGCAGTCGGCGGTCGCCCGCCAGTGCACGGCGACGGGGGTGCGCCCCACCGCCCGCATCTGGGCCACCGTCGCGCACTGGACGCGGTGCACGGTGACCGCCCCGCCGCGTACGACGAACCCCTCGACCGCGTCCGGCGGCACCGGCGTGCAGCACCCCGCGAGCCGCACGGTGGCGTCCGGCAGGTCGGCTACGGCGTTGCCGCCGCCGCCCCGGGCCCCCACCACCGACAGCGGCGCCCGCGGCGCGGCCGCGGCGGGCCCGGCCCCGTCGGGATGGGACTCCAGCCAGCTGCTGATGGCGATCCGGGCGGCCGGGGTCCTGGCGTGGTCCAGCCAGTCGGCGGAGGGCCCGGAGGCGGCGTCGTGCGAGAGGAGCAGCTGGACGGTGTCCCCGTCCGAGAGCCGGGAGGACAGGGAGGTCAGGCGCCCGTTGACCCGGGCGCCGATACAGCCGTGGGCCGCCTCGCCGTACTGCGCGTAGGCGGCGTCGATACAGCTGCAGCCGGCCGGCAGGCCCAGCGTGCCCCCGTCGGCCCGGAACACGGTGATTTCGCGGTCCTGCGCCAGCTCCGAGCGCAGGACGTTCCAGAAGGTGTCGGGGTCGGGCGCCGACTGCTGCCAGTCGAGCAGCCGCGACAGCCAGCCGGGGCGCGTGGGGTCCACGCGCTCCTCGTCGCAGTCGGCCGACTCGGCGGCGGGCGGGTTGGTGTACGGATTGCCGAGCGCCACCACGCCCGCCTCCGCGACCCGGTGCATCTGCCGGGTCCGGACGATGACTTCGGCGACGTACCCCTCGGGCGTGGCGAAGGCGGTGTGCAGCGACTGGTAGAGGTTGAACTTCGGGGAGGCGATGAAGTCCTTGAACTCCGAGACGACGGGGGTGAAGCAGGTGTGCAGTTCCCCGAGCACCGCGTAGCAGTCGGCGTTCTCGGCGACGAGGACCAGCAGGCGGCCGAAGTCGGAGCCGCGCAGCTCGCCGCGCTTGAGGGCGATCCGGTGCACGGAGACGAAGTGCCGCGGCCGCACCACCACCTCGGCGGCGATGCCCGCTTCGCGCAGGACGGCCCGTACGGAGTCGGCGATGGCGGGCAGCGGGTCGCGGTCGCCCGCGTGGGCTGCGATGAGGGAGCGGGTGTGCTCGTACTCCTCGGGGTGCAGGATCGCGAAGACGAGGTCTTCCAGCTCGGTCTTCAGGGCCTGTACGCCGAGCCGTTCGGCGAGCGGGATCAGTACGTCCCGGGTGACTTTGGCGATGCGGGCCTGTTTGTCGGGGCGCATCACGCCGAGGGTGCGCATGTTGTGCAGCCGGTCGGCGAGTTTGATGGACATCACGCGGACGTCGTTGCCGGTGGCGACGAGCATCTTGCGGAAGGTCTCGGGCTCGGCGGCGGCCCCGTAGTCGATCTTCTCGACCTTGGTGACGCCGTCGACGATGAAGCAGACCTCCTCGCCGAACTCCTCGCGGACCTGATCGAGGGTCACGTCGGTGTCCTCGACCGTGTCGTGCAGGAGAGAGGCCGTCAAGGTGGTGGTCTCGGCGCCGAGTTCGGCCAGGATCAGGGTGACGGCGAGCGGATGTGTGATGTACGGCTCACCGCTCTTGCGCATCTGACCGCGGTGCGAGGTCTCCGCGAGCAGGTACGCGCGGCGCAGGACGGACATGTCCGCGTCGGGGTGATGGGCCCGGTGCGCCTCGGCGACGTGGCCGATCGCGTCCGGCAACCGGTCCCTGGACGCGGGGCCGAGCAGCGCGGCGCGGCCAAGTCGTCGCAGGTCAAGCCTGGTCCGGCCCCGTCTGCGAAGTTCTGGGCGCTCTTCGGGGCGTGCTTCGGGGTTCGTGGCCTCTGCACTCATGGGCACCTCCGGCGGCTTCGACCGGCGGTGGTGGGCATGGGGTGAGCCCTCAGGGCCGGTGCCTGATGCTACCGACCCCACCACGTGGCGCAGTCCACCTCTCGCTCAGCGTGAAACGGATCACCCATTAGAGGGAAGCTTTAGACGAAAGCCGTTTCGGTGAGCCAGGCGGGATCGAACTCGCCCTCGGCCACGATGACGGCGGGTCCGGTCATCTCGATCCGGCCGTCGGGGTGTTCGGTGATGACCAGCGTGCCGCCGGGCAGATCGACGGTGTACGTGGCGGGCTCGCCGGTGACGGCCGGGTCCGCGCCGTCGCGGCGGATGGCGGCCACGGCCACCGCGCAGGCGCCGGTGCCGCAGGAGCGGGTCTCGCCGGAGCCGCGCTCGTGGACGCGCATGGCGACGTGCCGGGGGCCGCGGTCGACGACGAACTCGACGTTGACACCCGTCGGGTAGGCGGACGCCGGGCTGTACGGGGGCGGGTCCAGCAGGTTCCCGGCATCGTCCAGGCTGTCAACGAAGGCCACCGCGTGCGGGTTCCCCATGTTGACGTTGCGCGCGGGCCAGGAAAGGGCACCGACCGAGACGGTGACCTCGCCCTCGGGCAGCTCGGCGCGGCCCATGGAGACGGTCACGTCGCCGGCCTTGTCGAGGTGCACCCGCTTGATGCCGCCGCGGGTGGCGACGGCCAGGTCGCCGGGTTCGACGTGGCCCGCGTGGTGGAGGTAGCGGGCGAAGACGCGGACGCCGTTGCCGCACATCTCGGCGACGGAGCCGTCGCTGTTGCGGTAGTCCATGAACCACTCGGCCTCGCCGGCCATGTGCGCCGCCTCGGGGTGCGCGGCGGAGCGCACGACGTGCAGGACGCCGTCGGCGCCGATCCCGGCCCGCCGGTCGCACAGCCGGGCGACGGCGGTCGCCGGCAGCTCGATGGCGTTGTCCGGGTCCGGAACGATCACGAAGTCGTTCTCGGTGCCGTGGCCCTTGAGGAAGGAGAGGCTCTTCTGCGTCACGCGCCCATGGTACCGAGCCGCGCGGAAGCGGGGCCCGGCGGAGCCGGGCCACCGGGGACCTAGCGGAGCCGGGCCACCCGGTACACGGCGAGCGCAACGACGACCAGCGCGACCAGCGCGTACAGCCCGGCCACCCGCCAGTCGGGGCGCCGGCCCGAGCCGCGGGCCGGGAGCCCGGGCAGGGCGTAGCCCACCCGGCGCGCGGCCATCATGCCCCAGCCGCCCGCGCAGCAGCTGATCAGGAACCCGAGCATGGCCACGACCGCTCCGCCGTCGCCGAACTCGAAGGCGAGCGGGAAGGCGAACATCAGCGATCCGGAGGCGGCCAGGACGACGATGGGGGCGATCTGCCACAGGCGCAGTCGGCGCTGCGGGCGCAGCTCCACCTCGAAGGCGGGGGCGGCGGCCGCCTCCGCCTCGGCGGAGTCGGGTGCGTCCGGGCCGTCGGGGCTCAGCCGCGCGGGGTCCGCGGGCAGTCCCAGGCCGTCCGCGCCGGGACCGTCGACCTCGAACCCGTCGTCGGTCTCCGCGAGCGCTCCGTGAAGCGTCGGGTCCGTTTCCGGCCGGGAGTCGTCCCGACCGGTGTCGCGAGGGCCGGCCTCCATCGCCACGCGCCCTCCCGTTCGGTCCTCGTACGCCGCCGTTCACCGCCGGTGACGACACCGTCGGAAGTTTGATGATGGCACGCCGTCAGGCCCCGAACGGGCGCGCGGGGCGTCCCGATGCCATCACGTGATCAGGCTGTGACCGCTCGTTCGACCAACGACTGCGCGAGTCCGGCGAGTTCCCCCCGGTCCGCGGCGGCCCCGCTGAGCCAGTGCACCCTCGGGTCGCGGCGGAACCACGAGTCCTGCCTGCGGGCGAACCGCTTGGTGGCGCGGACCGTCTCGGCACGGGCCTCCTCCATCGTGCACTCCCCGGCGAGCGCGGTGAGCACCTGCTGGTAGCCGAGCGCCCTGGAGGCGGTGATTCCGTCACGCAGTCCGGCGGCCTCCAGATCACGGACCTCCTCCACCAGCCCGGCCTCCCACATCCGGTCCACGCGCAGCGCGATCCGCTCGTCGAGCTCGGGCCTGGCCACGTCCACGCCGATCTGGACCGTGTCGTAGACGGACTCGTGGCCGGGCAGGTTCGCGGTGAACGGCCGGCCGGTGATCTCGATGACCTCCAGCGCGCGCACGATGCGGCGGCCGTTGCTGGGCAGGATCGCCTGCGCCGCGGCCGGGTCGGCTGCGGCGAGGCGGGCGTGCAGGGCGCCGGGGCCGCGCAGGGTGGCCTCGGCCTCCAGACGGGCCCGGATCTCGGGGTCGGTCCCCGGGAACTCCATGGCGTCGAGCGCGCCGCGCACGTACAGGCCGGAGCCGCCGACGAGGACCGGCGTACGGCCCTGGGCGAGCAGCTTGTCGATCTCGGCGCGGGCGAGGCGCTGGTACTCGGCGACGCTCGCGGTCTCGGTGACGTCCCAGATGTCGAGGAGGTGGTGCGGGACCCCGCCGCGTTCCTCGGTCGTCAGTTTGGCGGTGCCGATGTCCATCCCCCGATACAGCTGCATCGAGTCGGCGTTGACGACCTCGCCGTCGAAATGACGGGCCAGGGCTACGCCCAGATCGGACTTTCCGGCCGCGGTGGGTCCGACGACGGCGATGACCCGCGGGGCGGGAGCTGCTTTCCTCACCGCCCCAGTCTCGCAAACCTCACGGCATGTACCCGATCGAGCTACGTGACGGGGTCGTACCGGGGTCGTTGCCTTGGCGGGGTTCCGGCCCGGCGCGCGCCTGTCGTACGCCCGGCTCCGGACCGGCGCGGGCCGGTTCGTCCACGGGCCGTCCAGGGGCCGCTCACCGGCTCGTCCACGGGCCAGTCCACGGCGGAACTTCACTCACACGAGTAACGTTATAGGAGTAGACATGGGCATTTTGGACCGGCTTCTCGGCCGCAAGAGCCAGGCGACGACCGAAGAGGTCGCCGCCGCGGATCTGACGGCGGAGTCCGTGACGGCCGACGAGGCCGAGACCGGGCCGGCTGTGGCCGAGGAGGACGCGGTGGAAGCCGTCGAGATCCCGAAGCAGCAGTCGGCGGAGGTCGCCGCGGACAGCGAGGCCGGCGAGGGTGCCCGTACGTAGCTACCCCGCCATTGGAAGGTGACCCATGGGCCTGCTGGACAATCTGAAGGCCAAGCTCGCGCCCGCCAAGGACAAGGTCGGCGACCTCGCGCAGCAGCACGAGGGCAAGATCGCCCAGAATCTGGACAAGATGGCCAAGGCCGTCGACTCCAAGACCAAGGGCAAGTACAGCGGCCAGATCTCTAGCGGCGCGGACAAGGCGAAGGACGCCCTGGGCAAGATCGCGCACAAGGACGCTCCCGGCGGGCCGACGCCGCCGGCGGCTTCCTGACGCGGTTCCTGGAGGGGCGCGGCACCACCGAGCGTGGCGCCGCGCCCCTCTGCCGTGTCCGGGGCCGCTCACGGCCGGACGGGCGGGCCGGTACGGGCAGGTACGGGCGGGCCGGTACGGGCGGGCCGGCGGTCCGGCGGTCCGGCTACGACCAGGCGGCGACGAAGTACCCGACCCCGTACGGCGCGTCCTCGTAGAGCAGCCGGCCTTCGAGTCCGGCACCCTCGGCGGCGCCGGCGAGCACCTGCCAGGGGGCCCGTCCGGCGGCCTGGAGCTCGCCCGCGAGTCCCGCGTCGAGGGCGGCGAGCGCGGCCACGTCGGCGGCGCCGAGAGCGCGGGCGGCCTCCGCGTCGAAGGCGGCGGCGCGGTCGTCGAGGTAGCCGGGGGCCTTGAGCGAGCGGCAGGCGCTGCCGTCACCCATCACGAGCAGCGCGACCCGGGCGTCGCGCGCGGCGAGCTCCCGGCCGGCCCGCAGGCACGTCTCGGTGTCCAGCGGCCCGGCGACCCCGAACCCCTCCAGGGGCGCGGCGCCCCAGCCGGCCCGGCGGAGCAGCCAGGCTCCGACGGCGAGCGGGGCGGGCAGCAGGCGCGGCCCCTCCTCGCCCTCGCCGAGGCTCACGTCGGTCTCGACCCCGAACCCGCGGAAGGTGCCGCGGGAGCCCTGGGGGTAGGCCCCCTGGTGGTCCGGGTCGGCGGCTCCGACCACGACGAGCAGATCGGGCCGGGAGGCGGCGAGCACGGACAGCGCGTCGGAACACGCGGTACGGGCGTCACCGAGTTCGGCGGCGGCTCCCGCGGCGATCTCGGGCACGAGCATCGGCGGGGCGGGGCAGACGGCAGCGGCTACGAGCATGATCCGCAGCGTAGCCGTAGCCGGCCGCCCCCGGCAGTGGCCCGAAAGGCGTGAGCGGGCCCGCCAGGGGCCCGGTCAGGGGCCCCGTCAGGAGGACCGGGTGCCGCGGCCCGTCAGGAGGAGGCGGGTGCCGCGCAGCCCGAGGCCGCCACCGGCAGCGGGGCCGGGACGCCCAGGGTGGGAATCCCCAGCAGGACGCCCTTCGGCTGCGCCGGAGCCGCGTTGCGCTTCTCCCAGGCGTCGCCCGCACGCGTACGGCGAACCGACAGGGTCGGGCCCTCGGCCAGCAGGTGGTGCGGGGCCGCGTAGGTGATCTCCACCGTCACCACGTCGCCCGGGCGGACCTCCTGCGCGGGCTTCGTGAAGTGCACGAGGCGGTTGTCGGGGGCGCGCCCGGACAGCCGGTGCGTGGCGCCGTCCTTGCGGCCCTCGCCCTCGGCGACCATGACCTCCAGCGTGCGGCCGACCTGCTTCTTGTTCTCGTCCCAGGAGATCTCCTCCTGGAGGGCGACCAGGCGCATGTACCGCTCCTGGACGACCTCCTTGGGGATCTGCCCCTCCATGTCGGCGGCCGGGGTCCCGGGGCGCTTGGAGTACTGGAAGGTGAAGGCGTTGGCGAAGCGGGCCTCGCGCACCGCGTGCATCGTCTGCTGGAAGTCCTCCTCCGTCTCACCGGGGAAGCCCACGATGATGTCGGTGGAGATCGCCGCGTGCGGGATGGCGGCGCGGACCTTCTCGATGATGCCGAGGAAGCGCTCCTGGCGGTACGAGCGGCGCATCGCCTTGAGGATCGTGTCCGATCCGGACTGCATCGGCATGTGCAGCTGCGGCATGACGTTGGGGGTCTGGGCCATCGCCGCGATCACGTCGTCCGTGAAGTCGCGCGGGTGCGGGGAGGTGAAGCGGACCCGCTCCAGGCCCTCGATGGCGCCGCAGGCCCGCAGCAGCTTGGAGAAGGCCTCGCGGTCGCCCAGGTCGGAGCCGTACGCGTTCACGTTCTGGCCGAGCAGGGTGATCTCCGAGACGCCCTCGGCGACCAGGGCCTCGACCTCGGCGAGGATGTCGCCGGGCCGGCGGTCCTCCTCCTTGCCGCGCAGCGCCGGGACGATGCAGAAGGTGCACGTGTTGTTGCAGCCGACGGAGATCGAGACCCAGGCCGCGTACGCGGACTCGCGCCGGGTCGGCAGCGTGGAGGGGAAGGCCTCCAGCGACTCGGCGATCTCGATCTGCGCCTCCTCCTGGATGCGCGCGCGCTCCAGCAGGACGGGCAGCTTGCCGATGTTGTGCGTGCCGAAGACCACGTCGACCCAGGGGGCACGGTCCACGATCGTGTCGCGGTCCTTCTGCGCGAGGCAGCCGCCGACGGCGATCTGCATGCCGGGGCGCTTGGTCTTCATGGGGGCGAGGCGGCCGAGGTTGCCGTAGAGCTTGTTGTCGGCGTTCTCGCGGACGGCGCACGTGTTGAACACGACGACGTCGGCGTCGCCGTCGGACCCCTCGGGGGCGCGGACGTACCCGGCGTCCTCCAGCAGGCCGGACAGCCGCTCGGAGTCGTGCACGTTCATCTGACAGCCGTACGTCCGGACCTCGTACGTTTTCACAACAGTCGCCTCGCCCTCGGTGCTCACCCAGCAAGGGTAAGGGTCGGGTGGGGCGGCCGGGGCCCCGGCGGTGGCCGGCGGGCGGCCGGGGCGGGCCGTGACAGGAGGGCGGGTCGGTGGCAGGATCGCGGCCATGCCTCTCGTACCGCCCCGGATCAGCAGGCGCCACGCCCTGCGGGCCCTGGTGGCCGTACTGGCCGTCCTGTGCGCGCTCCTCTGGTGGCTCAGGCCCTTCGGGGAGCCCGACCTGAAGGGGGACCTCACCTTCAGCACCGGCGTCCAGAACGGGGTCTACCACCTCTACGGGCAGCTGCTGGAGCAGGAGCTCGCCGAGAACATGCCCGGGGTGCGCGTGCGGCTGGAGACCAGCGAGGGTTCGCAGCAGAACCTGAAGCGGGTGGCCGCCGGTGAGGCGGACTTCACGGTGGCGACGGCCGACGCGGTGTTCAAGTACCAGCTCGACCGGAAGCCCGGCGCGGAGCGGCTGCGCGGCTGCGCCCGCCTCTACGACGACTACGTGCAGCTCGTGGTGCCCGCCGGCTCCCCGGTCCAGACGGCCCGGGACCTGCGCGGCAAGCGGGTCGCGGTCGGACAGAACGGCTCGGGCGTGCGGCTGATCTCGGAGCGGCTGCTCACCGCGGCGAAGCTGGACCCGGCCCGCGACGTCACCCCGGTGGCCATCGGCATCGACACCATGCCGGCGGAGCTGGAGGCCGGCCGGATCGACGCCTTCTTCTGGTCGGGCGGGCTGCCGACCAACGCCGTGCGCGAGCTGTCGGAGCGGTTCGAGATCCGGCTCGTGCAGCTCGGCGACCTGGTGCAGACGCTCCAGGAGAGCGGCAGCCCGGCGCGCTACTACCGGGCGGCGGTGATGCCCCAGGACGCCTACGCCATGGCCCGCAACACCTCGGCGGTGGCCACCGTGGCGGTACCGAACCTGCTGGTGACCCGGGAGGACACGGGGGCCGAGCTGACGGAGCAGTTCACCCGCACCGTGATCGACAGCCGGGACCGCATCGGGGGCCAGGTGCACGCGGCGCAGCTGGTGGACCTGCGGACGGCGATCTACACCGATCCGCTGAAGCTGCACGAGGGCGCGGCCCGGTACTACCGCTCGGTCAAGCCGTAGGCCCTGCCGTCCCTGCGCTCAGGACGGGAGCAGCATCGTCGCCGCGGCGGCGGCGCCGATCAGGCCCGCGTGCGTGCCCAGCGTCGCCGGGACGACCTGGAGCTCCTTGACGAAGGACAGCGTCGCGTACGAGGCCAGGTGCGCGCGGATCGGCCCGAAGAGGGTGTCTCCGGCGGCGGCGACGCCCCCTCCCACGACGGCGATGTCGGTCTCGACGAGGGTGGCGGTGGCGGCGATCGCCGCGGCCAGTGCCCGTCCCGCCCGGTCGAAGGCGGCCAGGGCGACCGGATCGCCCGCGGCGGCCGCGGCGGCCACCCCGGCGGCCGTGGCGTCCCCGGCCGGGGTCCAGCCCTGCGCCAGGGCCCAGCGCGCGATGGCGGTGCCGGAGGCGATGGACTCCACGCAGCCGTGGCCGCCGCAGGCGCAGGGCTCCCCGTCGAAGGCGACGCTGATGTGGCCGATGTGACCGGCGTTGCCGGTGGGGCCGGGGTGGAGCCGGTTGTTCAGGACGAGTCCGCCGCCCACGCCGGTGGAGACCACCATGCACAGTGCGTTCGCGTGCCCCCGGGCGGCGCCCAGCCAGTGCTCGGCGGCCGTCATCGCCACCCCGTCGCCGGCCAGCACCGTGGGGACCGGCGCCCCGTGCCCGGCGAGCTCCGCTTCCACCCGGGCCTGGACGGGGAACCCCCGCCAGGCTCCGATGTTGACCGGGCTCACCGTGCCGAGCGCGGCGTCCACCGGGCCCGCGCTGCCGATGCCGCAGCGGACCGCCTGGGGCCAGAGCGGGGACTTCGCGAGTTCGGCGACCACCTCCGCGACGGCGGCGAAAACGCTCTCGCCGTCCGCGGAGCGCGGGGTCGGGCGGCGCGTGGTGGCCGTCATCGTGCCGTCCGGGTCCACCAGCGCCCCGGCGATCTTCGTACCGCCGATGTCGATCGCGACCGTCAGGCCGGATCCGGCCCCCGCGCCGGCGCGGGGGCCGGGGAACGCGGAGGCGGGTGCGGGAGTGGGAGTGGTCACGGTGGCTCCAGAAGGGTCTCGGATTTCAGTATGCGGCCGGTGGCGGGGCCGTACTCTCGCGGGGCTCGAGCCGGGGCAGCTCGCTCTCCCGGGACCTCGGCGGGCCGCCCGCGAGGACGGCGAGGAGTTCCTCGGCGGCGATCCGGCCGAAGGCCCCGGTGTCGCGGACGAGGGCGGTGAGCCGGGGGTGGGTGACCCGGCAGAGCGCGGAGTCGTCCCAGGCCACGAGGGAGAGCCGGGCCGGCACGGGGATGCCCAGTTCGGCGGCGACGGCGGCTCCGGCCACCGCCATCACGTCGTTGTCGTAGACGATCGCGGTCGGCGGCAGCGGCTCGGCGAGGAGCCGGCGGGTGGCCGCCGCGCCCTCGGCGTCCGAGTAGTCGGTGGCGACCGAGCGCACGTCATCGGGGCCGAGCCCGAGCCGGTCCGCCTCGGCGCGCAGCGAGCGGATGCGGCGCTCGGTGTGGGCGAGCCCGGGCAGTCCGGCGACGTGCGCGATCCGGCGGTGGCCGAGCCCGTGGAGGTGGCCGAGCACCTGTGCCATGGCGCCGGCGTCGTCCGCGCGGACCGCGGAGAGGGTGGAGGGCGGGCTGGTCTCCCCCACGGTGACGGCGGGCAGGTCGAGCTGTTCGAGGAGGGCCGGGCGCGGGTCGTCGGTCCTCGGGTCCACGACGATGACCCCGTCGACGCGCCGCTCGGCCCACCAGCGGCGGTAGACGGCGCATTCGGCGTCGATGTCCGGGACGACCTGGAAGAGCAGGGCGATCCGGCCGGCGGCCAGGACCTCCTGGATGCCGGAGACCAGCTGGAGGAAGAAGGACTCGACGCCGAGGGTGTGCGCGGGCCGGGCGAGGACCAGTCCGACGGCGCCGGACCGTTCGCCGGAGAGGGCGCGGGCGGCGCTGTTGGGCTGCCAGCCGAGCTCCTCGGCGACCTCGCGGATGCGCGCGCGGGTGTCCTGGGAGACTCCCGGCCGGTCGTTCAGCGCGAAGGAGACCGCGCTCTCCGACACACCGGCCCGGCGGGCGATGTCCTTGATGGTGGGTCTGCGGGCCATGGCCTGTCTCATCCCTCGCTGACGTGGACGGCAATGGCCGGACCGTACGCGATCCTGCCCTGGCAGACCGCCTTGACCACGACCCAGTACTCCCCGGGAGGCGTGCCGAGCGGCGGCCGCACCTCGAAGACGGCCTCGGCCGCGCCGTCCGCCGGCACCTCGACCGGAAGCACGGCGGGGGCCGTCAACTGCCAGGCGCCGTACGGGGAGACCGCGTACGCCTGCCCGGTCAGGACGGAGCGGACGCCGGTGGAGCCGATCCGGGCCCGCAGCCGCGCCCGCGCGCCCGGGGCGACGGTGACGACGTGCTCCGGCGCGTCCACCCACAGCCCGGCCGGGCCGGCGGGGGCTCCGGGGACGGTGACGGTGAGCACGTCCTCGAACGCGCCGGCCGGGGTGTCGGCGAGGACCCGGACCAGGTGTTCGCCGGGTCGCGCGCCGGCCGGGGGTTCCACCGCCAGCGGGAGCCGGGCGTGGCCGCCGGGCGCGAGTTCGACCCGCTGCCGGGTCCAGGAGGTCCGCCAGCCGTCCGGGGCCCGGACTTCCAGCGCGACCGGGCCGCCGGTTGCCGGGCCGTGGGCCGCGACGGTGACCGAGGCCTCGGCCGCGATGCCCTCGCACGTCACCGTGTACGGGGCGTCGCCGAGCGGGGCCGTCCCGGTGTTGTGCAGCCAGTAGCGGCTGAACACCGGCTGGTGCGGCTCCCGTTCGCCCTCCCGCAGCGGCATGCCCGATTCCGCGAGCAGCAGCAGCGTGGTCGTCGCGGCGCCCTCGATCCCGCCCCCGGAGCAGCCGAGCGGGCGGTCCAGCAGATCGGCCTCGGCGGCAGGATCGGTCGGCCACAGCGTCTCGGCCACCACCGGGCGGCCGTGCGTCTCGCGCAGCCTCACCGCGAGCTCGCCGGAGCCCTCGGCCCGCTTGACCGTCTCGATCAGGACCCGGTCGGCCGGCTCCACCCCGAGCAGTGAGCGCGCGGGCGGCCGGGGCCCCTCGCCGGGGGCGGCCGTGACGGCGGTCAGCGGTTTGTTGAACTCCCGCCCCCGGCGCACCAGGTCCACCGCCCGCCAGTCCCCGGCTCCGGCCACCAGTGCGTGCTCGAAGACGTGGGTCCAGTGCTGGAGCTGGAAGGAACTGCCGTCGGGCGCGGTGCGCCGCGGCGGGTCCATCCACGCCCCGCTCGGGCGGCCGGTGCAGGACCGCATCAGGGTGCTGTGCAGGCGCCCGGCGGTGTCGACGGCGAAGCTGGGCGTTCCGCGCACCAGGAGCCCGACGGTGCGGCCCGCGTACGCCTCCCCGTGCGGGTACGCCGCCGCCTCCGGGGGCCGGGCTTCGAGCCGGCCCGTCTCCGCGACGGCCCGGGCGAGCCGCGCCGCCGGCTCCGTGACGACGAGGACCGGCAGGTCGCGGAGCCCGGTCAGGTCGCAGCCGGGGCTCCAGAGCGAGCGGAGCCCGGCGCGGGCCGGGATCCAGACCCGCGCGTGTTCCCGTACCGCCCGCGCGTACGCGGGACCGGCCGACTCCAGCAGCGCCGCCGTGAAGGCGTTCTCCCCGGGGCCGCCGAGTGCGACGCGGAAGTCGGGCAGGCTGCTGTCCACCGCCAGGTCGCCCCAGCGCGGGCCGCCGGGCCGGGTCGGGGCCGAGGTGACTCCGTGCCGGCCGAGCGCGGTGACCAGCTCCCGCAGGCCCGGGGGCGCCCCCGCGTCGGGGAGCACGATCTCGGCGGCCCCCAGGGCCCGGCCGCCCGGCCCGGTCATCGGCGCCGACAGGGCGAACCAGTTGAGGCAGGGGCTGTCCAGGGTCCACGGTGCTCGCGCGTGGTCGGCCCCGGCGTCGGCCTCGGGGAAGGCGAAGCCGCGTCCGACCACGGCCGCCGCGGTCTCCGCGACCGGCAGCGCGCCGGGCACGTCGGCCGGAACGCGTAGCCGCAGCAGCTGGTCGGAGCCTTCGAACTGGTGCACCGTCGTGGTGAGTTCCGCCCGGTCCAGGCCGTCCCACAGGGTGGTCGTCCGGGTCCAGCGGACGGGCCCGGTCCGCCCGGTGGCCACGATGCGCGAGCCCAGCGGTCCGCGTTCCACGCGGCAGGACTCGGCGGGCGCGGCCCCCGATCCGGTGCCCGGCCCCTTGGGCAGCAGGTGCCAGGGCCCCTCGCCGAAGTAGGGGTGCTCGGCGTACTCCTCCTGCACCACGAGCTCGTCCACCTCGCCGGCGGTGATCAGCTCCTGCCCGGTGCGCCGGTCCAGCAGCCGGGCCAGGCCGCCGCCGCGCGCGGGGTCGGCCTCGGCGCGCAGGAACTCGTTCTGGACCGCGTTCCCCGGCGCCCGCTCCCAGCCGCCGGAGACGGGGAGTTCGGACGCGGCGAGCCACCAGGTGCGGTGACCGAGCGAAGGCACGTCCTCGGCGAGGAAGACCAGTTCCGCGACCCCGTCCGAGACGGCCTCGACGTGGACCGGAGCACCGCGGCCCGCGTCGTCCAGGACGGCGACGTGGCGGGCGTCGGCATCGGTGCCGGCCAGGCCCAGTACGGCGAGCCCGGCGCTCGCGCGGACCAGGTCGGTGCGGGTCCACGACACCGGGTTGTGCACGGTGACGGCGAGGGGGCCGGGGCCCCGGGTGTCGGCCTCGGCGGTCAGCGCGCGCAGCGCCTCCGCCCGTACACCGGCGGCCAGTTCGTGGGCCTCGCGCCAGGTGGGGAGCAGGTCGAGGTAGACCTGGTCGGAGAAGCTCCCGGTGACGGCGTCGTGGTGGGCGGCGTGCAGCAGGTGGCGCCAGGCCTTGGCGAGCGTCTGGCCCGGGTAGTCGAGGAGGCCTTCGGCGCAGGCGAGGGCGGCGAAGGACTCGGCCTGTTCGAGGAGGTTCTCGGCGGCCCTGTGGGCCTGTTTCACATCGCCGTAGCTGACGTCCTTGCCGGTGTAGACGGGGCCCATCTCCCGGGTGACGGGAAGCGGCCGCTCCCCGCGCTCCGCGAACTCGGCGCGGACGGCGTCGAAGTGGGCGCGCGGGCCGGTGTGTTCCATGCGGGGCCAGCAGTAGCGGCGGTTCCAGGCGTGCTGCACGTCCAGCCCCCAGCGGTGCGGCCAGGAGAAGTCGGTGCCCATCGGGATCAGGACGTTCTTCGTGGCGGCGGCGGTGCGCAGCAGCTCGTAGAGGTCCAGCAGTCGTTCGGCGGCGGCCTCGGCGTCGGATGCCTGGTGCGAGAACCAGCCGGCGGAGTAGTGCGCGGGCAGGTAGTGCAGGAGCAGCCCCTCACCCCCGGGGCCGATCCACTCGTACTCGGCGGGCAGTTGCATGGCGGCGGGGGCTCGCAGCTCTTCGCCCCAGGTGTCCATCATCGGGCCCCACTGGTGGTGGGGGCCGCGGGCCAGGACGGCGGAGTCGAGGCCGGCGCCGGCCATCAGGGCGGGGAAGGACGGATCGTGGCCGAACACGTCGAGCTGCCAGGCGGTGCGCGGATCGGCGCCGAGGGTGCCGCGGTGCAGGGCCAGTCCGTGGACGGCGCCGCGGACGGTGGTCTCGGCGGAGGTGAGGTTGGTGGACGGCTCGTTGTAGGTGCCGCCGACGATCTCCACGCGGCCCTCGGCGATCAGCGCGCGCAGCTCGGCGCGTTCGCCGGGGTGGGTGTCCCAGTAGGGCTTGAGGTAGTCGACCTCGGAGAGCACGAAGCGGTACGCCGGGTCCTCGCGCGCCTGCTGGAGGTGGAGCGGGATCAGGGTGAAGGCGGGGACCCCGGTGTACTCCCAGCCGCGCTCGGCCTCGCCGGGCCGCGGCGCGGCGTCCCACAGGGCGGTGTAGGCGGCCTGGGTGTTCCACCACATGGGGTCGTAGTGGAAGTGGGGCACGAGCCGGACGGTCCAGCCGGGCTCGGCGACGACCAGCCCGAAGGCCCGGTCGGCGAGCGGGCGACCGTCCGGGGTGGTGACGCGGACGGTGGCGGGCAGGACGGTTCCGGGAGCGGCGCCGGCGGTGCGGACGGCGACCTCGACGGTGGACTCCGGGACGGGCCGGGGGCCGGACCCGGCCAGATCCGCGCGGGCATCGGTGCCGGCGCAGTCCTCGGCGGTGTCGGCGCGCACGATGCGCGGATGCGGGGTGGTGATGCCCCCGCCGAGCACGCGGACGTGCAGCGGACCGGCCGGCCGGGCCCGGCGGATGCGGACGCGGACGACTTGGGAAGGGGTTTCCGGAGGGCCGGTGAAGAGGGCCGGGGTGGAGACCTCCGTGACGGTAATTCCGCTGTCCATTTCCGCACACTTCCTTGCGTGACAACACCGGTCAACAACAGCTAAACCGTATTAGTGCGGTCAGCTTCGGGCGGCTGAAACCCTTCTGTCAACAGGGCTGAAGCGCATAAGTTCCGCTGCCTCGAAGGGAGGGACTTCCATCCCGCCACGTCGGGGTGTTCGGAGATGAGAAGCGTATTGACTTTCCCGGGCCGCGGGCGGCAGGTTATGGGGCATCCGGCGAATTCCCCCTGAACTCCAGGACCTTTCATGCACGACGGCACCGCCGCCTCCGCGAACGCCCCCGCCGCCTCACCCGCCCAGGCCCAGGCCCCCGCCCGCACCCTGCGCTTCGGTGCCAACTACACGCCGACGCGCGGCTGGTTCCACCACTGGCTCGACTTCGACCTCGACGAGGTCAGGGCCGACCTCGACTCGATCGCCGGCCTCGGCCTGGACCACGTACGGGTCTTCCCGCTCTGGCCGGTGTTCCAGCCGAACCGGACCCTGATCCGCCCCCGCGCCGTGGAGCAGCTCGTGGCGCTCGCCGACGCGGCCGCCGAGCGCGGGCTCGACGTCAACGTGGACGGGCTGCAGGGCCACCTGTCGAGCTTCGACTTCCTGCCCGCCTGGACCGGGACCTGGCACCGCCGGAACATCTTCAGCGACCCGCAGGTCGTCGCCGCGCAGGAGGAGTACCTGCGCACGCTGGCCGCCGCCCTCGCCGACCGGCCCAACTTCCTCGGCATGACCGTCGGCAACGAGATCAACCAGTTCTCCGACGACCCCCACCCCGCCCCCGACCGGATCACGCGGGAGCAGGCCGGGGCGTGGCTGGAGCGGATGCTCGCCGCCTGCGAGAAGGGCGCGCCCGGCCGCGCCCACCTGCACGCCGAGTACGACGCCGCCTGGTACCGGGACGGGCACCCCTTCACCGTGGCCCAGGCGGCCCGCCTGGGTGCCGCGACCGCCGTGCACTCCTGGGTGTTCAACGGCACCGCCCAGCGCCACGGCCGGACCGGGACGGCCACCGAGCACCACGCGGCCTACCTGATCGAGCTCTCCAAGGCCTGGGCCCTGGATCCGCGCCGGCCGGTCTGGCTCCAGGAGGTGGGCGCGCCCGCGCCGCTGATCCCGGCCGGGCACGCGGCCTCCTTCACCGAGGCGACCGTGGCGAACGCCCTGGACTGCCCGGACCTGTGGGGCGTGACCTGGTGGTGCTCGCACGACGTGTCGCGGGAGCTCGCGGACTTCCCGGAGCTGGAGTACGGCCTCGGGCTGCTCACCAACGACCGCCGGACCAAGCCCGCCGGCGAGGCCATCTCCCGCATCGCCCAGGAGTGGCGGGGCCGCGAGCACCGGCCGGCGGTGCGCTCCACCGCGCTCGCCGTGGACGTCGGCGGAGCCGAGGCCGCGCCGCGCCGCTCGGTGTGCGCCCCCGGCGGGGCGTTCTTCGAGGCCTGGGCGGCGCTCACCGCCGAAGGGGTCCGGCCGGCCGTGGTCCTGGCCGAACTCGCCGGGGACGCCGAGCACTTGGCCGCGCGCGGCATCACCGAGGTACTGCACGTGTCCGAAGTCCCCACCGGGACCTGACCGGCCCCGACCCGACCGCGTCCCCACCGGGACCTGACCGGCCCCGACCCGACCCCGTCCCCACCGGCCGCTATCGAGGAGAACCCCTCATGTCCGAGACCGACAACGGCGTCGACCCTCACACCGCCCTCCGCCGCCCGTCCTCCATGCGCCCGACCCGGCGAGGGATGCTGTTCGCCGGAGCCGGGGCCGGCGCCGCCACCCTGCTGTGCGGGACGGCCGCGGCCGCCGCGAAGGCCTCCCCCGCGGCCCCGGCGGCCGCACCCGCCACACCCACCGCACCGGCCGAACCCCCGGAGGGGCTCGCCCCGTACGCCTCGTACTGGTTCCCGGACTCGCTCCCCGCGGGCACGCCGGGCCCCGGCATCACCTGGCGCTCCCTGATGCGGTGGAGCCCCGAGTCCGATCCCGATCTGGCCCACAACACCTCGACCGTGCCGCTGGCGCCCCGTTTCACCCCGGTGCCGCCGAACACCACCGCCCGGGCCGGCCGGGCCCGCATCGCCTCGCTCGTCTCCTTCGGGAGCACGGCCGCCAACCCCTCCCAGGGCTCCCCCACCGCCGACTACTACGCCCTCACCCACTGGGCGTACATCGACGAGCTGGTCTTCTGGGGCGGCTCCGCGGGCGAGGGCACCGTGCTCGCCCCGAACGCGCCCGTCGTCGACGCCGCCCACCGCAACGGCGTCCGGGTGCTGGGGAACGTGTTCCTGCCCCCCGCGGTCTACGGCGGCGACCTCCGCTGGACCCGGGACCTGGTCCAGCGCGATGCCCTGGGCCGTTTCCCGGTCGCCGAGAAGCTGGTCCAGGTGGCGCGCGCGTACGGGTTCGACGGCTGGTTCGTCAACGCCGAGACGGAGGGCGGCGACAGCGAACTGGCCTCCCGCACGCAGCAGTTCCTACGGGCCCTGCGCGCCGCCGGCGCTCCGCACGGACTGCGCGTCACCTGGTACGACGCGATGAACTCCACCGGCCGGGTCGGCTGGCAGGGTGCGCTGAACGAGCTCAACCAGGATTTCTTCGAGGACCGCCGGGGCAAGGTCGCGGACACCATGTTCGTGGACTTCCGCTGGACCCGGGAGAAGCTGGCCGCCTCCGGCGCGCTCGCGCGGCGGCTGGGGCGCGACCGCCACGAGCTGTGGGCGGCCGTGGACACCGAATCCCACGGATGGAACGCCGCGGTGGACTGGGACGCGATCGTCCCCCGCGAGCGCGACCACATCGTCTCCTACGGCTTCTACCGGCCCGAATGGACGCGCAACCACCTCACGGACCGCTCCCCCGGCGCCTTCCACCGCGCCGACGACCGGTTCTGGACGGGTGCGTCCCTGGATCCTGCCCGCCCGGCGCCCGAGTCTGCGGCGAACCCCTGGCGGGCGCCCGCGACCGTCGTCGCCGACCGGTCCACCGTCACCGGCCCGCCCTTCGCCTGCTCCTTCAACACCGGGCACGGCGAGCGCTGGTACGAGGACGGCGAGGTCGTCTCCGACACCCCGTGGAACAACCTCGGCCTCCAGGACCGGCTCCCGGGCCGCCGCTGGGTCGTGGACACCGCCGGGCCCCGCCCCGAGGTCACCCTCGATTTCGCCGGGGCCTGGCGCGGCGGCTCCAGCCTCCTCGTCGCCGGGGAACTCACCGCTCCGGCCGCCGTCGGGCTGCACTCCACCCGGCTGCCGCTGACCCGCGGGACGGTCGTGGAGCTGGTGCACGCCACCGAGTCGGGTCCGGTCGCCGTGGAGCTCGGGGTGGCCGTGCGCGAGCCGTCCGCCCCGGGGCGGGAGGTCCCGTACACCTGGCTGGAGGCGGAGACCCCCGGCACCGGCCGGGGCTGGCGCACCGGCCGGGTCCGGCTTTCGGACCTGGCGGGCGGGACGGCGTACGCACTGGCCGTACGGATCACCCGGCTCGGGAAGAAGCCGGTGCGCTGGCGGCTCGGCGCCCTGACGGTACGCGACGGCGCCGCGCGGCCCCGCCCGGCTGCTCCGGGGACGCCGGCCGTGACCGCCTCGGCCCAGCGGTCCGGCACGGCGGCCCTGCGACTGTCCGGACCGGCAGCCGCGGCACTACGAGGTGTCCCGGCTCCTCCCGGACGGGACCCGCCGCTTCCTCGGGGGCACCTGCGCCACCGCCCTCTACCTGCCGTCCGTGGAACGGGCGGGCCGGGAGCCTGCGGCGGTGTTCGAGGTCAGGGCCGTGGACGAGCTGTACGCCGTCTCCGCCCCCGCCCGCACCGCCCTCACCTGGACCTGAGCCGCCCGACGCCCGAAGGCCGCGCCGGTAGCGGTACCGGCCCCGCACGCGCGGGGCTCCGTACGGCCGGCCCCTTCGAGCCGGCGCCCCCGCGGTTCACTCCCGCAGGGCGCTGGGGTCGGTGCGCGGGACCGCCACCGTCACCCGCAGCCCGTGCGGCGGGTTCGTCTCGTAGGAGAGGGATCCGCCGCCCGCGGCGAGCAGGGTGCGGGAGATGGACAGGCCCAGACCCGAGCCCTTGACGTTCTGGTGGCGGCCGCTGCGCCAGAACCGGTCGCCGACGCGGAGCAGTTCCTCCTCGGTGAGCCCGGGCCCCCGGTCGGCGACCACGACGCGCACCTGGTCGCCCTCCACGGAGAGGCCGACCTCGACGGCCTCTCCGGCCGGGGTGAACTTGAGGGCGTTGTCGATGACGGCGTCGAGGGCGCTGGAGAGCGCGATCGGATCGGCCCAGCCGGTGGCCGCGGTCCGGCCCGTCCCGGTGAGCCGCACGCCCTTCTCCTCGGCGTACGGCCGCCAGGCGGTGACCCGTTCGGCGGCCAGTCCCGCGATGTCGACGAGGCTGATCTCGGCGGTGGCGTGCTCGGCCAGCGCCAGGTCCAGCAGGTCGTCCAGTACCTGGGTCAGCCGCTTGCCCTCGGTCCGTACGGAGGCGATCTCCTCGTTCCCCTCGGGGAGTTCGAGGGCGAGCAGCTCGATCCGCAGGAGCAGCGCGGCGAGCGGGTTGCGCAGCTGGTGGGAGGCGTCCGCGACGAAGGCGCGCTGCTGTTCCAGTACGTCCTCGACGTTGTCGGCCATCTCGTTGAACGAGCGGGCCAGGCGTCTGAGTTCCGGTGGGCCGCCGCCCGCCGCCACCCGGGAGTTCATCCGCCCGGTGGCGATGCCGTGGGCGGCGGCGTCCAGGGTCTGCACGGGCTTGAGCACCCAGCTGGTCAGCCGCAGCGCGGCGCCGAAGGCGAGGAGCATGGCGGCGCCGAGCCCGGCGACGATGATCAGCCAGCCCCGCAGGATGCGGCCGCGCATCTGGTCGGTGGGCGATTCGGTGGCGACGACGGCGACCACGTCCCCGTCGAGGACGACCGGGGAGACGACGAGGAGCCGGCCGCCCGTCTGCCAGGGCCACACCTGGCCGGGGTCGTGGCTGCGCCGCCCGGCGAGGGCCTCCGCGAAGGCGCGGCGCCCCTCGCCGTCCTCCGGGAGCTCCCACCAGCTGGGGGAACGGACCATGGCGTTGTCGTCCCGCCGGAAGATGCCGACGCGGATGCCGTACAGCTCCTGGTAGCGGGCCAGTTCGCCCTGGAGGGTCGCGCGGCGCTCGTCGGCCCCGCTGGAGTCCGAGCCCTCGGCGTCGATGACGAACTGGGCGAGGGCGGCGAAGCGGGCGCTGTCGTCGATGCGGTCGACGACCACCCGCTGCTGCTGCCCGGCGGCCAGGGCCACCGCGAGCGGGAAGCCGAGGGCGAGCAGGACGCCCGCCATCAGGATGACGAGCAGCGGGAGCAGACGGGCGCGCACGGCGACTCCCCGCTAGGGCGCGGGCTGGGCCGGCGGCGCGGGCGGTGCCTGCGGCGCCGGCGGGGCGACGAGCCGGTACCCGACGCCGCGGACGGTCTCGATGAGGGCCGGCATGCGCAGCTTGGAGCGCAGCGAGGCCACGTGGACCTCCAGGGTCCGCCCGGTCCCCTCCCAGCTGGTGCGCCAGACCTCACTGATGATCTGCTCGCGGCGGAAGACGACTCCGGGGCGCTGCGCGAGCAGGGCCAGCAGGTCGAACTCCTTGCGGGTGAGCGGCACATCGGTGCCGTCCACGCCGACCCGGCGGGTGGAGAGCTCGATGGAGACGGGGCCCAGCCGTACGACTCCGGGCGCGCCCACGACGCCGGTGGCGCTCTCCTCGGAGGCTCCGGTCCGGCGGGCGACGGCGTGGATGCGGGCCAGCAGCTCGCCCGTGTCGTAGGGCTTGGTCACGTAGTCGTCGGCGCCCATGTTGAGGCCGTGGATGCGCGAGCGCACGTCGGCCCGCGCGGTGACCATGATGACGGGCGTGCCGGTGCGCTTGCGGATCTTGCCGCAGACCTCGTAACCGTCCTGGTCGGGCAGGCCGAGATCGAGCAGGATCACCCCGTACGGAGCCACCTGCGGCGGTGCGCCGGCGGGCAGCAGTGCCTGCAGGGCCTCCTCGCCGCTGCGGGCATGGGTCACCTTGAAGCCGTGCCGGGCCAGGATCGCGGACAGGGCGGCGGCGACGTGGTCGTCGTCCTCGACGAGCAGCAGTCTCATGTCGTCCCCCTCTCCACTTCTTCCTCATCAGTCATTCGTTTGGCGGCCACCAAGCATCCACGCCGATGCGGACTCCCACGTCAAGGCGGTTCCGGTCCGACGGGGCTTCCGTTATGCACCCGGTACGGCCGCGGCCGGTGCCCGGCGTCCGAGCGTACGGAGCGTATCGGTGCGAGGCCGGATCGTTATGCTCAATTCTCCCTCAGATGTGATGACGCTGTGCGCGCCACGTCACTACTGTCCTCCCAACCGACGGAGGACGGAGCAAGAAGCCGATGAGCGGAGTATCAGTGACCAAGGACGTGCAGGACGCGGCGGGTGCCGCGGACGGCCTGGTCGTACTGAGCAACGTCAACAAGCACTTCGGCGCGCTGCACGTGCTGCAGGACATCGACCTGAGCATCGCCCGCGGTGAGGTCGTCGTGGTGATCGGCCCTTCGGGGTCGGGCAAGTCCACCCTGTGCCGGACCATCAACCGCCTGGAGACGATCGATTCGGGCACCATCACGGTCGACGGCAAGCAACTGCCGTCCGAGGGACGCGAGCTGGCCAGGCTCCGCGCCGATGTGGGCATGGTCTTCCAGTCCTTCAACCTCTTCGCCCACAAGACGGTGCTGCAGAACGTCATGCTGGGCCAGCTCAAGGTCCGCGGCACGAGCCAGGCCGCCGCGCAGGAGAAGGCCAAGTCCCTGCTCGACCGGGTGGGTGTCGGCTCGCAGGCCGACAAGTACCCGGCGCAGCTCTCGGGCGGCCAGCAGCAGCGCGTGGCGATCGCCCGCGCCCTGGCCATGGACCCGAAGGTGATGCTGTTCGACGAGCCCACCTCGGCGCTCGACCCGGAGATGATCAACGAGGTGCTGGAGGTCATGCAGCAGCTCGCCCGGGAGGGAATGACCATGGTGGTCGTCACCCACGAGATGGGCTTCGCCCGCTCCGCCGCCAACCGGGTGGTCTTCATGGCCGACGGGAAGATCGTCGAAGAGGCGACGCCCGATCAGTTCTTCAGCAACCCGCGAAGCGACCGCGCCAAGGACTTCCTGTCGAAGATCCTGCACCACTGAGCTTCGCGTCTGGTAGTGATCCGGTGACGGATCGTCTTCCGACAACGTCTCACGTCTGTCTCACGTCTCACTTCGAGGGAAGTCCACCATGAAGCTCACCAAGGTCGGCGCGGCCGCCGCCATCGCCGTCGCTCTCGCCCTGACCGCGACCGCCTGTGGCGGCGACAGCGACAAGGCCGCCAGCGACGGGGGCCCGTCGGGCGGGGCCAAGAAGGAAAAGATCGTCATCGGCATCAAGTTCGACCAGCCGGGTGTGGGCCTCAAGACCCCCGACGGCAAGTTCACGGGCTTCGACGTGGACGTGGCGACGTACGTGGCCAAGGAGCTCGGCTACGAGCCGGACCAGATCGAGTTCAAGCAGGCCGTCAGCGCCGAGCGCGAGAACCTGATCAACAACGGCGACGTCAAGCTGGTCGTGGCGAGCTACTCGATCACCGACACGCGCAAGCAGAAGGTCGACTTCGCCGGCCCGTACTTCCTCGCCCACCAGGACCTGCTGGTCCGCGCGGACGACACCTCGATCACCAAGGCCGAGGACCTCAACAAGAAGAAGCTCTGCTCCGTCACCGGCTCCACCTCGGCGCAGAACGTCAAGAAGAAGCTGGCCCCCGAGGCCGACCTCCTCGAGCAGGCCGGCTACTCCGAGTGCCTCACCGGCCTGGAGAACAAGGCCGTCGACGCGCTGACCACGGACAACTCGATCCTGGCCGGCTACGCCTCGCAGGACAAGAACAAGGGCAAGTTCAAGCTGGTCGGGCTGACCCTGAGCAACGAGAACTACGGCATCGGTCTGAAGAAGGGCGACAAGGAGCTCCAGACCAAGGTCAACGCCGCCATCAAGAAGATGGAGGCGGACGGCGCCTGGGAGGCGGCCGTGAAGAAGAACTTCGGTCCTTCCGGCTACAAGAACGAGCCGGCCCCCGCGGTCACCGAAGGCAGCTGATCCGGCGGCCGGTCCGCCGGCCGATCCATTCGGTGAGGACTGATTCATCGGTGAGGGAC
>NZ_JBSGXB010000003.1:0-94727 GCF_053609185.1 Streptomyces sp. NPDC054956
AGTCCCGCACGACACCCCACCCCGCCCCCGGCCCCGACCCCCCGCACGACTCAGCGCAGGTCGTTCTTCCGCGCAGCCTCCGCGATGTCACCGAGAACCTTGGCCGGCTGCCCGCCCGGCTGCACGCTGCTGCCGATGTTCTTCTTGATGTCCTCGCTGACACCCGCCCAGGACTTCTTGCCCACCGGGTACAGCCGCGCGTTCGGCAGCGCCTGCAGGAAGGTCTTCAGCTGCGTCGACGAGGCCCCCGTCTTGGCCTCCATCTCCCGGTAGCCGCTGGTGGTGACCGGCAGCAGGTCGTACTTGCCGGTGAAGGCCGTCACGTTGTTCGGCTCGTACAGGAAGTCCAGGAACTGCCCGGACTCCTTCTTGTGGCCGGTCTTGAAGGCCATGACCCAGTCGGCGACGCCCATCGTCGAGTGGTCGGTCCCGTCGGAGGTGGGCATGGGGACCATGCCGTACTTCACGCCCTTGTCGGCGGCCTGCTTCAGGAGCGTCGGGTGCCCGTTGAGGATGCCGACCTCCCCGCGCGTGAAGGCGTCGAAGGCGGCCTGCCGGTTCAGCTTGGACGGCTCGACGGGGCCGGTCAGGCCCGGTGCGACGAGCTTGTCGCGCAGGTACTCGAGGGTCTTGACGTTGTCCGGGGAGTCGATCGAGTACGCCTCCTCGTTGTCGCTGTAGCCCCCGCCGCCCGCGAGCATCCACTGCATCGTCTCGGCCTGCGCCTCCTCGCGGCCCAGGGGCAGCGCGAAGGGGGTGGGGACCCCGGAGGCCTTGAGCTTCTTGGCCGCCGTTTCCAGGTCCGCCCAGCTCTTGGGCTGCCAGCCGCCCTTGGCGTCCTTGGGGATGACCCCGGCGTCGGCGAGCAGCTTCTCGTTGTAGAACATCAGCCGGGTGCTGGCCACGAAGGGCATCCCGTACTGGACGCGCTTGACCTTGCCGGCGTCGGCGAGCGGCGCGAGGAAGTCGGCCTCGGTCTTCACGGAGAGCAGTTCGTCGGCGGAGTAGAGCTTGCCCTCGGCCGCGTAGTCGGCGTAGGCGCCGATCTGGGCGACGTCGGGGGCGTGGCCGTCCTTGACCATCTGGGCGACCTTCGCGTCGACCTCGGACCAGGAGTAGACGTCGACCTGGACCTTGATGCCGGGGTGGGCCTTCTCGAAGGCCGTGGCGAGGCCGTTCCAGTACCCCTTCGAGGAGTTCTCGGGATTGTCCCCGTAGTCGGCCGCCACGACCCGCAGGGTGACCTCGTTGTTCCCCGTGAGGCTCGAAACGGCTCCGCAGCCGGTCAGCGTCACGGCGGTCAGGCACAGCGCGGCCCCGGACGCGGCGGGGTTCAGGTTCCGGTTCCGGGCCTGCACAGTTCGGGCCTTCACAGTCTTCGTTCCACCCCAGGTTGTTCCGTACGATTCGCGTAAAGGTCTACACCACTTTGGCACCCGGTCAACATTCGGGCCCGAACGTGCACACGCCCTGCACGCGACCCCCGCACCCCTGCGCGCGACCCCCTCCGCGCGACCCCTCCACCCGGACCGGCCCACCGACGTTGGTCCCGAATTTGTATGGCCGCTCAACAATCCCCCTCAGTGGACTAGACCTTTCCCCTCCGAGCGCGCGAGACTGTCACCCGTGAAACCCGTGAAACACGTCATCGCCCTCGATGTGGGCGGCACTGGGATGAAGGCCGCCCTCGTCGCCGACGACGGCACCCTGCTCCACGAGGCGCGCCGGGCCACCGGCCGCGAGCGTGGCCCCGAAGCCGTCGTCGAGACGATCCAGGACTTCGCCTTCGAGCTCCTCGCCCTCGGCCGGGAGCGGTTCGGCACTGCCGCCTCGGCCGCCGGCGTCGCCGTCCCCGGCATCGTCGACGCCGAGAACGGGATCGCCGTCTACGCGGCGAACCTCGGCTGGCGCGACGTCCCCATGCGCGAACTGCTCGGCAGACGCCTCGGCGGGATCCCGGTCGCCCTCGGCCACGACGTCCGCACGGGCGGACTCGCCGAAGGCCGCATCGGCGCGGGCCGCGGAGCCGACCGGTTCCTGTTCGTCCCGCTCGGCACCGGCATCGCCGGCGCCATCGGCATCGCGGGCCGCATCGAGGCCGGAGCACACGGCTACGCGGGCGAGATCGGCCACATCGTGGTCCGCCCCGGCGGCCCCGCCTGCGGCTGCGGCCAGTACGGCTGCCTGGAGACCCTCGCCTCCGCCTCCGCCGTCAGCCGCGCCTGGGCGACCGCCTCCGGCGACCCGGACGCGGACGCCGCGGACTGCGCCAAGGCCGTCGAATCCGGCGACCCCGCCGCCCGCGAGGTGTGGCTCGCCGCCATCGGAGCCCTCGCCGACGGGCTGGTCACCGCGATCACCCTGCTGGACCCGAGCACGCTGATCATCGGTGGCGGTCTGGCCGAGGCCGGGGAAACCTTGTTCACACCACTCCGGACGGCCGTGGAGGAACGCGTGACGTTCCAGCGGCTGCCCCACATCGTTCCGGCGGCCCTAGGGGACACCGCCGGATGCCTGGGCGCAGGGCTGCTCGCCTGGGATCTACTCGCCACGGAGGTACCTGCCTGATGTCCGGAAGCGCACATGTGGGCCGCAGCACCGTTCTCTCCGGCGCCGACGTGGTGCTGCCCACCGGCACCGTCAGGGGCGGGCGGCTCATCGTCGAGGGCGAGCGCATCGCCGGCAGCGCCCACGAGGACGCGGCCGTCGTCGACCTGACCGGGCACTGGATCGTCCCCGGCTTCGTCGACATGCACAACCACGGCGGCGGCGGCGCCTCCTTCACCTCCGGCACCGCCGAGGAGGTGCTCAAGGGCGTACGGACCCACCGCGAGCACGGCACCACCACCCTGGTCGCCTCCACCGTCACCGGCGACCTCGACGAACTCGCCCGCCGGGCCGGCCTGCTCGCCGAACTGACCCAGCAGGGCGACATCGCGGGCATCCACTTCGAGGGGCCGTTCATCAACCCCTGCCGCAAGGGCGCCCACAAGGAAGACCTGCTGCGCGACCCCGATCCGGCCGAGGTCCGCAAGCTGATCGACGCCTCCCACGGCGCCGCCCGCATGTTCACCCTCGCCACCGAACTCCCGGGCGGCCTGGACTCCGTACGGCTGCTGGCCGAGCACGGGGTCATCGCCGCGATCGGCCACACGGACTCCACGTACGACCAGACCCTCGAGGCCATCGACGCGGGCGCCACCGTGGCCACCCACCTCTACAACGCGATGCCGGGCATGGAGCACCGCGCCCCGGGCCCGATCGCGGCCCTGCTGGAGGACGACCGGGTCACCGTCGAGCTCATCAACGACGGCACCCACCTGCACCCGGCCATGCTGGAGCTGGCCTTCCACCACGCGGGCGCCCACCGCGTGGCGCTGATCACCGACGCGATGGACGCGGCCGGCTTCGGCGACGGGATCTACCACCTCGGTCCGCTGGAGGTCGAGGTCAAGGAGGGCGTGGCCCGCCTCGTCGAGGGCGGCTCCATCGCCGGCTCCACCCTCACCCTGGACACCGCCTTCAAGCGGTCCGTGACCCTCGACAAGCTCCCCGTCGAGTCCGTGGTCCAGGCGATCTCCGCCAACCCGGCCAAGCTGATCGGCGCCTACGACCAGGTGGGATCGCTGGAGCCCGGCAAGTACGCGGACCTCGTCGTCCTCGACGCCGCCTTCGACGTCAAGGGCGTCATGCGGCGCGGCGAATGGATCGTCAGCCCGCTCAAGGGATAGCAGGGGCAACCGCTCTGATCGGGCGTCACGACGGCCCCGAGCAGGCATCACGGCGAAGCGGCCGGTCCGGATTCCGGACCGGCCGCCTCCGTCTACGGCTACCGCCGGGCGGCGCCTCCTGGCATGATCCCGGCACACCCCGAGACCGAGGCGACCGAGGCTTGCCATGATCCTGACCGTGACGCTCAACACCGCGCTCGACGTCACCTATCGCGTCCCCAGGCTGCAGCCGCACGCCTCGCACCGCGTCGGCGACGTCGCCGAACGGCCCGGCGGCAAGGGCCTCAACGTCGCCCGCGTACTGGCCGCCCTCGGCCACGAGGTGACCGCCACCGGCTTCGCGGGCGGCCGCACGGGAACCCTCGTACGCGAACTGCTCGCCGAATCCCCGGGCGTCCGCGACGCTCTGGTCACCTGCGCCGGCTCCACCCGGCGCACCCTCGCCGTCGTCGACGAGGCCTCGGGCGACACCACGCAGTTCAACGAGCCGGGCCCGCTCGTCGATCCGGCCGAGTGGTCCGGGTTCCTCTCCCGCTACGAGGCCCTGCTCGCGGCCGGCGCCGAGGCCGTGGCCCTGTGCGGCAGCCTGCCCCCGGGCGTTCCCGTCGGCGCGTACGCCGTGCTGGTACGGGCGGCCCGCGCGGCCGGCGTGCCCGTACTCCTCGACACCAGCGGCGAGGCCCTGCGGCGCGGGGTCGCCGCCCGCCCCGACATGATCAAGCCGAACGCGGCCGAGCTCGCCGACCTGACCGGATCGCGGGACCCGCTGCCCGCCACCCGGGACGCCCGCCGGCGCGGTGCCCACGCCGTGGTCACCTCGCTCGGCCCGGCCGGGCTGCTCGCCGCCACCGCCCAGGGCGCCTGGCAGGCCGCCCCGCCCCGCGCACTGGCCGGCAACCCCACCGGCGCCGGCGACTCCGCCGTCGCGGGCCTGCTCTCCGCACTCGCCGAGGGCCTGGACTGGCCGGAGCGCCTCGCCCGCGCGGTCGCCCTGTCGGCGGCCACCGTCACGGCACCCGCCGCGGGAGAGTTCGACCCCCGCACCTACGAGGAGGTACGGGGGTCGGTGAAGGTGACGACGGCCTGAGGACCGGGGCCCGAGGCCCGGGGCCCGAGGCCCGAGGCCCGCGGGCTACGGGTTCGGCGATCCCTCTTGCAGCCACAGCTGGTCGATGTTGACCTGGCACTGGTTGCCGGCCTCGCACGACAGCTTGATCGTGTTGGTGCCCTTGTTCAGGGTCACCGGGCCCCAGGTGGTCTGCCAGCCCTTCTCCCAGTCACCCTTGGGCGACTTGGCGAAGTTGCGCATGCTCAGCGGCGAGCCGTTCGGCTTGCCGTTGACCGCGAGGGTGCCGTTCGCGTCCTCGCCGGGGATGCCGAAGCGCACGTAGAGCCGGTAGGTGCCCTCCTTGGGCATGTCCAGCGTCCAGGTCACCGCCGCGCCCGGCTGGTTGAAGTTGCCCACGTACTGGCCGCTCGCGCTCTTGGCACCCGGCGTGACGTTCATCAGCGACGCGCCGCCGCTGATCACCATGCCCGGACCGCCCGCGTCGCCCTTGGGCAGCTCGGCCGGCGCGGACGGGGAACCGCTCGGCTGGCCCGAGGAGGTGTTCGGGGGCGGCGACTGGTTCTGCGAGTTGTTCGAGGCCTTGTCGTCCTTGCCCTTGTCCTTGTCGCCGAAGATCACCGCCGCGCCGATGCCGATCGCGACCGCGGCGACCACCGCGACGGCGGCGATGAGCATGCCCTTGCGGCTGGACCCGCCGTTGCCGCTGCCGTGACCGCCGCCCGGCATCGGTACGGACTGGGTGTACTGCGGGGCCTGCTGCTGCGGCGGAACGCCGTAGCCGCCCGCCTGGAGCGCCTCGGGGGCCTGGTACTGCGCCTGGTAGCCCGGAGGCTGCTGCTGCGGGGCCCCCTGCTGGCTGGGGACGGGGCCGCGCTGGCCGCCGTAGGGCCGGTCGCCGACCGTGCGGACCTGGTTGTACGAGGTCCGGGGCACGCCCGGCTGCGCACCGCCCTGACCGCCGACCGCTCCGGGGTAGCCGTACCCGCCGCCCTGGCCCGGCGGGGTGGCCCCCGCGGCCTGGCCGTCCTCGTAGAGGTAGCCGAACGGGTCGTCGTCCTCGGGCTTGTTCGCCCCACCGTTCGGGCTGTTGTTCGCGGGCGTCGTCATCGCAGGTCACTCCTTTCGACCGCGGCGAGCCTACCCCGAACAGGTGCGCCCACGGGTGGCCCGCAGCCTCACCCGGCCCGGCGGTGCGCCTTCGAACGGGATCGTTTCTCGATGTACATCCGCTGGTCGGCGGAGCGCAGGACCTCGTCCGCGGACATGCCGCAGCTGGCCCAGCCGATCCCGAAACTGGCTCCGACGCGGACCGCGCGGCCGTCCACCCGGATCGGCGGGATGATCGCGTTGCGCAGCCGGACCGCGAGGTCGGCGGCGTCCGCGGCGCCCAGGCCGTCGGCCAGCACCACGAACTCGTCACCACCCAGCCGGGCGACCGTGTCACCGTCCCTGACGCCGGTCGTCAGCCGCCGGGCCACCTCGATCAGTACGGCGTCGCCCGTGTGGTGCCCGAACCGGTCGTTGATCGACTTGAAGCCGTCGAGGTCGCAGAAGAGCACCGCGAGCCCCTTCGTACCGTCGTCGATGTCGGTCGCGGGCGCCACCGTGTGCACGTGGTGGTCGTACGCGCCCGCCCCCGCCGGGCCGCCCCCGTGACCGGCCGAGGTGCCGGGGCCTCCGGGGAACTCGAAGGGGTCGGGGAAGCCGTCGGGCCTGAAGCCGTGCTCGCCGGAGCCGGTGCCCGCCCCCTGACCCACCGCCTGGCCGGGAACGCCGTCCGCCGCGGGCCGGCCCTCGAAGGCCGCGTCCAGCGCCTCCACGGCGGTGGCGCGCACCGACTGCGGGCGCCGGCACAGCCGGGCCCCGAGCCGGGCGCGCAACTCGGCGCTGTTGGGCAGGCCGGTCAGCGAGTCGTGGCTGGCCCGGTGGGCGAGCTGCAGCTCGTGCCGCTTGCGCTCCTCGATGTCCTCGACGTGGGTCAGGAGGAAGCGGGGCCCGTCGGCGGCGTCCGCGACCACCGAGTTGCGCAGCGAGACCCAGACGTACGTACCGTCGCGCCGGCCCAGGCGCAGCTCGGCGCGGCCGCCCTCGGCGGAGGTGCGCAGCAGCGTTCCGATGTCCTCGGGGTGGACGAGGTCGGAGAAGGAGTAGCGGCGCAGCACGGAGGCGGGCCGGCCCAGCAGCCGGCACAGCGCGTCGTTGGTGCGCAGCAGGCGGCCGTGCTGGTCACCGCCCATCTCGGCGATGGCCATGCCGCTGGGCGCGTACTCGAAGGCCTGGCGGAACGACTCTTCACTGGCGCGCAGGGCCTGCTGCTCGCGCTCCAGCCGGACCAGGGCCCGCTGCATGTTCGCGCGCAGCCGGGCGTTGCTGATCGCAATGGCGGCCTGGAACGCGTACATCTGGAGCGCCTCGCGGCCCCACGCGCCGGGGCGCCGGCCGTTGCGCGGGCGGTCCACCGAGACGACGCCGAGCAGTTCGCCGCCGGAGGCGTACATGGGGGCGTAGAGCCGGTCCTCGGGGTGCCATTCGTCCTCGAAGCGCGGGTCGGGGCCGTCCGTGTGCCACTGGGGGACGTCGTCCTCCATGAGGACCCAGCCCTCGGTGTGCGGGATGAAGCGCAGGCCGTCCCAGTTCTCGCCCATCGTCAGGCGGCGTTCCCAGGAGGCGCGCGAGCCGACACGGCCGGTGATCAGGGCTTCTGCCGAAGGATCTCCGGCGAACGCGGCGACGACCAGATCACCGTCGGGTCGTACGAGGTTGACGCAGGCGAGTTCGTAGCCGAGGCCCCGGACGATGCCGTCCACGACGGTCTGCAGGGTGTCGGCCAGGCTCCGGGCCGTATTGAGCTCGGCCACCACTTGGTGCAGCTGCCGCAGGGTCGCAAGACGGACGTACGGCTCCGACTCGGTCTCCATTGCTCGCTCTCCCCGAGACCTCGACAGCAACTCCAGGTTTGTCATCGGCGTTTCGTTGCGGTGTCCCGTCCACTGAATCACAGTGAGCTGTGCGGCAGGTACACAGGGTCAACAAATCTTGCTCTCTGTGACTCAAGTCACATGAGATGAATAAAGGTGCACGCCTCACCGCCCACCGCCGACGCCTCACCGGCCGCGTTCCCGGGAGCAAACGATACGCCCGGAACCCGGCCGACCCCGGTCCGCCTAGGTCCATGGGCGGGGCGGGGCTCCGCCCTCAGCCCGATGCGCCGCACGAGAGGGCGACAGTAGCGTCCCCCCTGTGCCCGACACGAGACCCGCGACGACGCTTCCCGAACCCGCACCGCATCCTGAGGGGGTGAGCAACGACGAGTTCCGGGCCGCGATGTCCCGACTGGCGGCGGGCGTGAGCCTGATCACCGCGCACGAGCCCTCCCTGACGGCCGGCGGACCGCGCGGCGAGGACGTCGGCATGACGGCGACCGCCTTCATGTCCGTGTCCATGGACCCGCCCCTGGTGGTGGTCAGCCTGCGCGAGGGGTCCCGGATGGACGACCTGCTGGCGGAGCAGCCCCTGTGGGCGGTCTCGGTGCTCGCCGACAACCAGGTCCAGATCGCGAGCCGGTTCGCGATGAAGGGCCGCATCAGCGACCGCCTGCTCTTCGCCGACGTGCCCACCACGCGGGGCGGGATCTCCGGCGCCCTCCTGATGTCGGGCGCGCTGGCCACCCTGGAGTGCCGTACGGAGAACCGCGTCGTGGCGGGCGACCACACGCTGGTCATCGGCCGGGTCCTCGCGGCCGCGCAGCCGACGCCGGACGCACCGCCCCTGACGTACTTCCGCGGCCGCTACCGCCACTTGGCGCCTTGACCGCGGGCCCCGGCGCCGGGCGGCGGCCACCCGCCGCGGTCCCGCAGCGGGCCCCGGGCCGGGCTGCGGCTACCAGTCCCGGGCGTTGCGCCCCCGCTTGGTCTCGCCGCGGGCCTTCTTCTCGCGCAGCCGCCGCTCGTTGATGCCCCGGGGGATCTTCGTCGCCCGGCGCGCCTTGGGCGGCGGCGCCGTGGCCTCCGCGAGCAGCGCGGCCAGCCGCACCAGCGCCATCTCCCGGTTGCGCAGCTGCGAGCGGTGCTCGGAGGCGCGCACCGTCACCACCCCGTCGACCAGGCGGGACGCGAGGCGCTCCAGCGCGCGCTCCTTCCACACCTCCGGCAGCGCCTTCGTCGCCGCGACGTCGAAGAGCAGCTCCGCGCGCGAGTCCGAGGTGTTCACGTGCTGTCCGCCGGGCCCGGAGGACCGCGAGAAACGCCAGGCGAGCTCTCCCTCGGGGAGCACGACCGAACCGCGGATGACATAAGGACCAGGCATGCCCCCTATGATCCGCCCCCGCCGGGGCCCCGTCACCCGCATTTACGCCGGGACAATTCACGGATGCCGGAACCTACCGGCCCTCTCCCCGCGTTATGGAGGTCAGCGGTAACTTGGGCGCTCTCACGGTCATGACGTCATGACGACGAGTGAGACCAGGCGCGACCAAGTGAGACTTAGGAAGGGACACCAGTCACCATGGCAGTAAGCCTCTCCAAGGGCGGAAACGTCTCGCTCAGCAAGGAGGCCCCGGGCCTCGCGGCCGTCACCGTCGGCCTCGGCTGGGACGTGCGCACGACGACCGGTGTCGACTTCGACCTGGACGCCTCGGCCATCGCGGTCACCGCGCTCGGCAAGGTCGTCTCCGACGGCCACTTCGTCTTCTTCAACAACAAGTCCACCCCGGACCAGACCATCGTCCACACCGGTGACAACCGCACCGGCGAGGGCTCCGGCGACGACGAGTCCATCAACGTCAACCTGGCCGGCCTCCCCGCCGACGTGGACAAGATCGTCTTCCCGGTCTCCATCTACGACGCCGAGACCCGCAGCCAGAACTTCGGCCAGGTCCGCAACGCGTACATCCGCGTCGTGAACCAGGCCGGCGGCGCCGAGATCGCCCGCTACGACCTCTCCGAGGACGCGGCGACCGAGACCGCCATGGTCTTCGGCGAGCTCTACCGCAACGGCGCCGAGTGGAAGTTCCGCGCCGTCGGCCAGGGCTACGCCTCGGGCCTGACCGGCATCGCCCAGGACTTCGGCGTCAACGTCTGAGGACGGACCGAGCCCGGCCGGCGGGTCACCACCCGCCCCGCACGAACCGCGTGAAGGCGGCCGGCCGAACCCGGCCCGGCCGCCACAGCGCCGGCGCGAGCCCCCTCCCGGCCGTCCGGGGAGGGGGCTTCGCTACCGTTCGGTAGGTGATCCTCCTCCCGCTCGCCCCCGTCGAGGACGGCGCCCTCCCCGGCCCGGTCCTCACCGAAATCGCCACGCTCTACGCGACCAACCACGCGTTCTTCGAGCTCAGCGGTGATTTCCCCGACCCAGGCCGCATCACGGTCGAACAGGTCGCCGCCGCCCTCGCCGACGAGCTCGCCCACGAAGGCGCCGAGATCCTCCTCGCGCGCTCCGCAGGCCGCCTCGTCGGCCTCGCCGCCACCCTCGCCCACCACCCGGACCCGGCCGCCGAGGACCCGGACCCGTGGATCGGGCTGCTGCTCATCGACGCCACCGCGCACCGCGAGGGGTACGGCCGCACCCTCGCCTCCCTGGTCGAGGACCGCTTCCGCGCCGCCGGACGCTCGGGCGTGCGCATCGCCGTACTCGACAACAACCCCAAGGCCCTCGCGTTCTGGAAGTCCCAGGGGTACGAGGCCCTGCGCCAGGCCGCCGACCGCGAGGCGGGACGCCCCTGCACGGTCCTGCGCAAACCGCTCTAGGGCCTAGGGGGCGGTCGGGCGGGCCTTGCCGAACAGCCACACGTCCCAGACCTTCTTCAGGTCGTGGCCCGTCTTCTCCTGCGCGTAGGCCGTGAAATCGGCCGTGCTCACGTTCCCGTGCCGGTGATCGGCGACCCAGCCGCGCACCAGGGCGAAGAACGCCTCGTCGCCGACCTCCTGCCGGATGCGCTGCAGGACCATCGCCCCGCGCCCGTACACCGGGGCGGCGGAGATCTCCTCGGGCCCCGGCGGGGCGGCGGGCGGGAAGGCGTCCCAGGCCGAGCCGGCCTGCTCGTCGACGTCGGTGTCCCCGGCCAGGTAGGCCTCGAAGTGCTTCTGCGCGCTCGGCCCGCCGTGGTCCTCGGACCACAGCCACTCGGCGTACGTCGCGAAGCCCTCGTTGAGCCACATGTCCTTCCAGGACTTCGGCGACACCGAGTTCCCGAACCACTGGTGGGCCATCTCGTGCACGAGCAGCTCCGTGCTGCCGGGCGCCCCCGGAAAGACGGGCCGGGTCTGGGTCTCCAGCGCGTAGCCGAGGCTGCCCTCGGGCAGCACGATGGCGCCCGTGGCGGAGAACGGATAGGCCCCGAACCGGCCGGCGCCCCATTCGACGACCTCCGGCAGCCGGGAGAGGACGGGCTCCGCCTTCGCCGCTTCCCCGGGCGCGACCGCGTTGTAGAAGGGGATCCCGGAGGCGGTCCGCCCGGTCGTCACCTTGAACTTCCCCACGGCGGCGGTCGCCAGGTAGCTGGCCATCGGCTCCGGTGAGTGCCAGGCGAACACGGTCCGCCCGCCGCCGTCCCCGGTGGACCGGGTCCGGGAACGCAGCTCGCCGTTCGACACCGCCTCGTACCCCTCGGGGACGGTCAGCTTGATGTCGTACGTGGCCTTGTCGCTCGGGTGGTGGTTCCCCGGGTACCAGGCCATCGACCCGACCGGCTCGCCGACGCCGATCGCGCCCTCGCCGCCCGGGATGGCGACCCAGCCCTCTTCGGAGCCGTCGGGGTCCTTGAGCGGCTTGGGCTTGCCGGCGTAGTCGATCTCCGCGCGGAACACCTCGCCGGCCTTCAGGTCCTCGGCGGGCCGGACGGTCAGTTCGTTGCCCGTCCGGTTGAACCGGGCCCCCTTGCCCTGGACGCGCACCCGCTCGACGTCGAGCCCGGCGAGGTCGAGGTTGAAGGAACTGAGCCCCTGCTCGGCGCGGGCGGTGAGGACGGCGGTGGCGTCCAGCCGCCCGGCGGCGGGGTCGTAATCGAGGTCCAGGTCGTAGTGATCGACCTGGTAGCCGCCGTTGCCCGCCTTGGGGAAGTACGGGTCGCGCACCCCCGACGCGCCTGGCCGCCCCTGCACGGTGTCACCCGTACAGCCCATGGTGAGGGCGAGGAGGGCGACCACCGCAGGGGCGGCCAGGCGGGAGACAGCGCGATGATCCACACGGTCGAGCGTAAGCGAGCCGCTCGCTGAGCGGGCTACTCGACCACTTGTCGAGGCCGTCGACTACTTGTCGAGGGCGTCGACGCCGGCCTTCGCGAACTTCTCGTCCAGGTCGCCGCTCGGGGCTCCGGCCACGCCGATGCCCGCAACGGGGGCGCCGTTGGCCTGGACGGGGGTGCCGCCACCGAGGAAGAGGGTGCCGGGGATGTCCTTCAGGTTCGGGGCCTGCGCCAGGCGGCCCACGAGCACCGAGGTCGGGGCGTTCCAGGACACGGCGGTGAAGGCCTTGCGCTGCGCCGACTCGTAGGACTGCGGGCCCGCGCCGTCGCCGCGCAGGGTGACGATGGTGTTGCCGTTGCGGTCGACGACCGCGACGGTCACCTTCTGGTTCTCCTTCTCGGCGGCCTGCAGCGCGGCCTGGGCCGCGCGGGTGGCGGCGTCGATGGTGAGGTGCGTGGTGGTCGTGAAGTTCTTGTCGTTGTCCTTCTTGGCGGCGGCGGCCGGAGCGGAGGCAGGAGCAGAGGCCGGAGCGGCGGTGGCGCTGACCGCGCCGAAGGTCCCGGCGCCGAGCGCGACGACGAGGGCGGTACCGGTGAGAACGCGGGTGCGGGTGTTCATGTCTGCTCCTGTTGAAAGCGGGAAACCGGCGCGGCGGCCGGTGCATCGGCCGTGTTCCCACCCTCTCCCCGCCACCCCCTCCCACCCGTCCCCGTACCGGCTCCCAACGGCCACCGCACCGGTTGACCCCGAGGTCAACCGATCGGCTGATGCGCCCTGCCCCACCCGGGGGCTTACCTGGCCATCCAGCCCGGCCAAATCCAGCCCCTCCGGCGAACCTCCAGCCCCGCCGGCGTGTGTGGCGCGGGGTCCGGGGCGGAGCCCCGGGGGCACCTCCCGGCGGTAGCTGGGGGCGGGTCAGGGCAGAGCCCTGGGAACGGTGGAAGGGTGGGTGGGGGAAGGCCCCGCGCAGCGCCACCCACCCGCACCACAACCCACCCGGCACCATGGACACACGCACCACCGACCCAGGAGCACCCCCCGTGACCACGACCCCGAGCCCCCCACCCGAGAGGGACACCCGCACGCTCTCCACGGTCATGCACACCGCCTTCTTCCTGCTCCTCGGCGCCTCCGTGGTCCGCTTCCTGCTCCGCCACCCCGGCGAACCCCGCACCCCGTGGATCATCGCCCTCAGCGTCACCCTCGCCCTGCTCTACGTACTCGGCCCCGCCCTCGGCGCCGCCCCCACCCTGCGCCGGCTCCTCTGGCTCGGGCTGGTCGTGGCCGTCTGGGTGGTCCTCGTCGTCCTCGCGCCGAGCTTCGCCTGGTGCGCCGTGCCGCTCTTCTACACCGCCCTGCGCACCCTCCCGCCGCGCGCCGCGATCGTCCTCGTCGCCCTGCTGACGGTGTTCGTCGTCGCGGCCCAGCTCAAGCTCGCCCGGGCCACGGGCGGCGAGCCCTTCGACCCCAACCTGCTCCTCGCCCCGCCGGCCGTCGCCGCGCTCGCCACCGCCGTCTTCGTCCACATGGAGCGCCAGGCCACGGCCCAGCGCGCCCTGATCGACGATCTGATCCGCACCCGCCGGGAACTCGCCGCCACCGAGCGCCGCGCCGGCACCCTCGCCGAACGCCAGCGGCTGTCCATGGAGATCCACGACACCCTGGCCCAGCACCTGTCCAGCCAGCAGATGCTCCTCCAGGCCGCCGAGCGCACCTGGGACACCGCCCCGGCCACCGCCCGCGCGCACGTCCGCACCGCCACCGACATCACGGCGCGCGGCCTCGCCGAGGCCCGCCGCCTGGTCCACGACCTCGCCCCGCCCGAGCTCGCCGGCGGCGCCGGCCTCGCCGACGCCCTGCGCGCGCTCGACGCCGGCCCGGAGATAGAGGTCCGCTTCCACCTGGAGGGCGCCCCCGTATCCCTGCCCGACCGCGCCGAGTCGGCGCTGCTGCGCATAGCCCAGGGCGCGCTGGCGAACGTACGGGAGCACTCGGGGGCCCGTACCGCCGCCCTCACCCTCAGCTTCCTGGGCGACCAGGTCGTCCTGGACATCGCGGACGACGGCCACGGCTTCCCCCAGACCCCGTCCGCGCCCGCCCCCGCGTCCACGCAGCGGGGCCACGGCCTCCCCGCGATGCGCGCCCGCGTGCGCCAGCTCGGCGGCACCCTGACCATCGAATCCACCGCGGGCGAGGGCACGGTCCTCTCGGCGTCGATACCCCTGGAGTCCACCCCATGACGACGATCCTCCTGTGCGACGACCACGTGGTGGTCCGCGCCGGCCTGCTGGCCCTGCTCGGCAGCGAGCCCGACATCGAGGTCCTGGGCGAGGCCGGCAGCGGCGAGGAGGCGGTCGCGCTCGCCGCCAAACTCCGCCCCGACGTGGTCCTGATGGACCTCCAGCTCGGCGACGGCATCGACGGCGTCGAGGCCACCCGCCGGATCACCGCCGCCCCGAACCCCCCGCACGTGCTCGTCCTGACCACGTACGACACGGACGCGGACATCACCCGGGCCATCGGCGCGGGCGCCACCGGATACCTCCTCAAGGCGGAACGCCCCGAGGAGCTCTTCGCCGCGATCCACTCGGCGGCGCAGGGCAGGACCACGCTCTCCGCGCCGGTCGCCAGCCGCGTGATGGCCCACATGCGCGGCTCCCGGCCCACCCTGACCGACCGTGAGCTCGACATCCTCGGCCAGCTGGCCCGGGGCCTGGGCAACCGGGACATCGCCCGCGCGCTGTTCATCAGCGAGGCCACGGTCAAGACCCACCTGGGCCGGATCTACGACAAGCTCGGCGTCGACACCCGGGCGGGCGCGGTCTCGGTGGCGAAGGAACAACGCCTCCTGCCCTGACGGCCGGCCGGGGCCCGCGCACCCGCAGCCCCGTACGCCCACGCGACGACACACCGGCACCCCGGCACACCCGTGCGCCAACGCACCCGTACGCCCGCACGAATTGACGGTGCGCGCCCGCACGCCCGCGCATCGTCCATCCGTACGAGATCGCGGTCGTACGCCGCGCCGATCCGCCGGGGCTCCCGGCACGGGAGGCTCGTCACTGCCCGGACCGCCCCGAACCGGCCCGGACGCCACCAGCCGTGTCGAGAGGAACCCGTCATGCCGACCACCGAATTCGCCCCCGAACGCCGCCGCATGCTCTCCATGCTGGGCACCGGTGCCGCCGTTGCCGGGCTCGGCGCGCTCGTCGCCGCGACCCCCGCCAACGCCGCGTCGTCCGAGGACTACGAACTCGCCGCCTCCGCCTGCGGGACCGGCGCGGTCGAGGACGAACTGGCCATCCGCCGGCTGCTCGAGACCTACCTCTTCGCCGTCGACACCAAGGACAAGACGGTCTTCCGGACCCTCTTCACCGACGACGCCGTCCTGACCGTGATGGCCCACCCCGACGGCACCGCCGGCATCGTCAAGACCGGCATCGAGGCGGTCGTCGCCAACCTCGACGGCGCCGCGGCCTGGGGCTACTCCACCCACGTCACCGCCAACGCCTACATCAAGGCCACCAGCCGGACGACCGCGACGGGCGACAGCCACGCCACCGCCCAGCTCGTCTACCCGGCCACCGCGACCACGGCGGAGACCGTCGTCGTGCGCGGCATCCGCTACCGCGACGAGTACGTGAAGATCGCGGGCGTCTGGAAGATCCGCAAGCGCGTCTTCTCGCCGACCTGGCAGTACAACGGCGCCTCCGTCCAGATCAACTACCCCAACTGACCACGGCTCCCGGCACCCGTCCGGACCACCCGTCCGGACCACCCGTCCGGGCTAACCGGGTGCGCCGCCCTGGCCCGGCGCGATGAGGCCCCGGTCGACGGCCACCCGCGCCGCCGCCGTACGGTTCTCCACCCCGAGCTTCTCGTAGACGTGCGCCAGGTGGGTCTTGACCGTCGTCCCGCTGATGAACAGGGCCGATCCGATCTCCCGGTTGGAGCGGCCCGTCGCGATCAGCTCCAGGATCTCGGTCTCCCGGGCCGTCAGCGCCGTCCGCGGCGCCCGGTAGCGGTTCATGAGCCGCGAGACCACCGAGGGCGACAGCGCCGACTCGCCCGCCGCGACCGTCCGCAGCGACTGGAACAGCTGGTCGGGCGGGGACCCCTTCAGCAGGTACCCCGCCACGCCCGCCTCCACCGCCCGCACGACGTACGCGTCCGACTCGTAGCTCGTCAGCACGACCACCCGGGGCGGCGCGGGCAGCCGGCCGATCCGCCGGGTCGTCTCCAGCCCGCACATCCCGGCGCCCAGCCGGATGTCCATCAGGACCAGGTCCGGGGCCAGTTCACGCACCAGCCGCAGCGCCGCGGCCCCGTCGCATGCCTCCCCGCACACCTCGAAGTCGGGGCAGCCCGCCAGCAGGGCCCGCAGCCCCGCCCGCACCACCGGATGGTCGTCCACCAGCAGGATCCGCGTACGCCTCATGCCGGGTCCCGGACGGGCAACCGGACCGACACCACCGTGCCCCCACCGGGCGTGCTCTCCACCACGGCCCTGCCCCCGAGATGCCCGACCCGCCGCCGCAACAGCCGCAGCCCGTCACCACCGGAAGGCCGGCCGGAGCGCCCGGCGGACTGCCCGGCGAGCTCCGCGGCGGGCTGCCCGCCGGGCCCTGCATCCGGTGCGAAGCCGATGCCGTCGTCCCACACGTCCAGGTTCAGCGCACCCGCCTGGTAGGTGAGCGTCACCACGGTGTTCGAGGCCCGCGCGTGCGCCCGTACGTTGGCCAGCGCCCCCTGAACCGCCCGCAGGGCCGCGCCCTCCACCGCCGCCCCCAGCGGCCGGGGCTCCCCCTCCAGCCGGAACCGGGCGCCCCGCGCCCCCTCGCACAGCCGGCGCACGGCCTCCGGCAGAGAGCTGCCGTCCAGCTCGGGCGGAGCCAGGTCGCGGATCAGCCGACGGGCCTCCTCCAGATTCTCGCTCGCCGCCTCCGCGGCCTGCCGGACCAGCTGCCGGGCCCGCACCGGCTCCCGGGTCCACTGCCGATCCGCCGCGTCGAGCAGCATCCGCATGCTGGTCAGCCCCTGCGCCACCGTGTCGTGCAGCTCGGCGGCGAGCCGGGTTCTCTCCCGGAGCACCCCGGCCGCCAACCCCTCGCGCTGTCCCCCCGCTCCTGCCACGACGGCCCCCGTCCCCTCTGCCCACGACCCGCCGGCCCCCCGGACGCGCCGAGCTCCGGACCCCCCGGACGGGGCCGAGCTTAAGACGGCCCCCTCCACCCGGGCGAGAGCCGCCGACAGCCCCCCGCCCACCCGCACCGCCCACCCCGACCGGTCGCACCCCACCCCCGCCGACCGCCCGCCCACCCACCCGAAACCCGCCACCACCCCACCTCAACCCCACCCCCGCACCCCCGTTCCCGCAGGTGAAACGCCCCCGCACCCGTCCCCCGCCCATCCGGCGACGCCCCGCACCCCGCCCCCGCACAGGACATCCGCACCCCACCGGACCACCGAATCGCACGCACCGCCGGCCCCGCGCACGATCAGGAACTCTGATTCACGGACCGGGCACCGGGCGGTGAGCGGACCGGCGGGGGCGTGACACCATCGGATACGTGCTCGACATCGGCTACTCCCTCTCCCGGCGCTTCCCCGACCCCCCGCAGACCGACTACCGCTCTGCGGACGTCCACTCGCTGCGCCACGACCTGTTCTGCGGGGACGTCTACCTCGCCGACACCAACGCGGACCGGGAAGTGTCCACAGCCTGGGGATGGGTGCCCGTACTCGACTTCGCCTGGGCCCTGTGCGACATCGTCGAGCAACTCGACCAGGACCCGCGCGGCAGCCGCTCCGCCAACCGCCAGTACGCCGAACTCGACTTCACCGAGTCCTCCGACCGCATGCTCTTCGAGCGGCGCTTCGGCTGGGTCGACATCGAGGCCGACTGGATGCCGCCGGAGGAGGACCCGCTGACCTTCAGCCACCGCCTGCTGCGCCGCGAAGCCCGCGACTTCCTCCACGACGTCATCGCGGACCTCACGGACATGCACGACGGCCTCGCCGACAACCCGGTCATCTGGACCCTCCAGTCCCGCTTCCCCCGCGTCCCGGCGTAGCCCTACCGGGCCCAACCCGTCAGCCCGCCCCGGGCCGCGCCTCACCCCGAGGCTCCGCCCCGGCCCGCCCCCTGGGCTGCGGCACCGCTGCACGGGGCCAGCCCCGCCTGGCAAAATCCAGCCCCGCCGGCGTTTGAGGCGATCTTTTTCAGCCCGTCCGGCGTTTGAGGACCGGGGTCCGGGGCGGAGCCCCAAGGGGCCGGCCGGAGCCCGGCTAGAGCACCCGCAGCCCCAGCTGCGCAGCCAGCGCAGGGGCCAGGTCGAACAGCTGCGCCGCACTGATCACCGCCCCGGCCAGCGCATCCACCCCCCGCGCGATCCCCAGCTCCACCGCCCCCCGCAGGTCCACCTCCGACAGCCGCGCCCCCGAGAAATCCGCCCCCCGCACCGCACAGTCCCGGAACTCCACCCGCTCCAGCACCGCCCCCGCGAAGTCCGGCTCCACCAGCACGCACCCCTCGAAGACGACGTCCTTCAGCTTCGCCGCCCGCAGGTTCAAGTAGTCGATCTTGCCCCCGCGTACGAGTACCCGCTCCAGCACCGCCCCGTGCATCTGCACCCCGCCCAGCCGGGCCTCCAGCAGTTCCACGTCCCGCAGCGAAGCCCCGGACAAGTCCGTCCCGACGCCCCGGACGCCCTCCAGCACCGAGTCCAGGAACCGCGCCTTCGCCAGCCCCGTCTCGTCCAGCGCGCAGCGTCGTAGCGCGCAGTCCATGAACCGGGCCCCGACCCCTTCCTGGCCCGCCAGGTCCAGGTCCGCGAGTTCCAGCCCGTCGTAGTCCCCGTCCGGCTCCAGCTCGCCGCCCTCCCACGCACCGAGCTCCGGCAGCCGCACCTCCGGCCGCCGCGCCGCCTTCACCCCCGGCCCCGACTTCCCCGCCCGCCCCGCCTGCCCCGCCCGCTCCGCCCGCTCCGCCTGCCCGTTTCGCGCCATCCCCCCATCCTGACCCACCCCACCGACAGAGTCCTTGACCTCAACCCCGCTTGAGGTAACAGGCTCGCCCCATGACCCAGCACCGGACTCCCGCGCCCACGCCGGCCCCCGCCCCCACTGCCGGCCCCACCCACATGAACGCCATCCGCCTCCACGCCTTCGGCCCCGCCGAGAACCTCTCCTACGAGAAGACCGACCTCCCCGAACCCGGCCCCGGCCAACTCCGCATCGCCGTCGCCGCCGCCGGCGTCCACCTCCTCGACACCAGCCTCCGCCGCGGCGTCCAGGGCCCGCCCGCACCCCTCCCCGAGCTCCCCACCATCCCCGGCCGCGAGGTCGCCGGCACCGTCGACGCCCTCGGCCCCGGCACCGACCCCGCCTGGCTCGGCCGCCCCGTCGTCGTCCACCTCGGATTCGCCCCCGGCGGCTACGCCGAGTACGCCGTCGCCGACGCCTCCCGCGTGCACCCCGTCCCGCCCGGCCTCGCCCCCGCCGAAGCCGTCGCCATGATCGGCACCGGCCGCACCACGCTCGGCATCCTCCAGTTCGCCGACCTCGGCCCCGGCTCCGTCGCCCTCGTCCCCGCCGCCGCGGGCGGCATCGGCACCCTGCTCGTCCAGTACGCGAAGCACGCCGGAGCCACCGTCGTCGCCCTCGCGGGCGGCCCCGACAAGACCGCCCGCGCCGCCGCGACCGGCGCCGACCTATCCCTCGACTACACCCGCCCCGACTGGGCCGAAGCCGTACGCGCACACCACCCCGACGGCGCCACCGTCCTCTTCGACTCCGTCGGCGGCCCCATCGCCCGCACCGCCCTCGACCTCCTGGCCGACGGCGCACTCCACCTCGTCTTCGGCTGGTCCGGCGGCCCCATCCCGCTCACCGACACCGACCGCGCCGCGCTCGACGCCCGCTCCATCACCACCCTGAACGTCCTCGGCCCGGCCATGCTCCAGCGCGCCGGCGGCGAGAACCCCCTGCGCCTCCTGGAAACCCGCGCCCTCGCCGAAGCCGCCTCCGGCCGCCTGCGCCCCGCCCTGAGCCGCTACCCCCTGTCCGAAGCCGCCACCGCCCACCGCGACCTGGAGAACCGCGCCACCACCGGCAAGGTCGTCCTGGAACCGTGACCCGGCCGGGCCGGGCCAACCCCCAACGGCCCCGCCCCCGGCCCGGCCCGCCCCAAAGACCTAACCCCCGAGCCGCACCAACGCCTCGTCCGTCAGCCGGTACACCGACCACTCGTCCTGCGGCCGCGCACCCAAAGCCTCGTAGAACGCGATCGTCGGCTCGTTCCACTTCAGGACCGACCACTCCAGCCGCTCGTAACCCCGCTCCACGCAGATCCGCGCCAGCTCCGCCAACAGCGCCTTCCCGTACCCACCCCCGCGCACCCCCGGACGCACGTACAGGTCCTCCAGATAGATGCCGTGCACCCCACGCCACGTCGAGAAACTGAGGAACCACAACGAGAAGCCCACCGGCTCCCCCTCCGCCGTCTGCGCGATGTGCGCGAACGCCGCCGGCCGCTCCCCGAACAGCGCCTCCCGCAACTGCTCCTCGGTGGCGCGCGCCTCCTCGGGGACCTTCTCGTACTCCGCGAGCTCGCGGATCATGGCATGGATGACGGGAACGTCCCCGACGACAGCGCTACGAATCATGCCCGCAGCCTACGACCGGCCCCCGAGCAGCAGCTCCGCCACCGCCAGCTGCACCTCACCCGGCTGCTCCCCGTCCTCCACGTCCCACAGGCAGTTCTGCAGCACCCGACCCAGCGTCCACGCCCGCGCCCGCTCCCGATCGGCCCCCACCGCCTCCGCGAGCAGCTCGAACCGCCAACACACCTCCTGCGGACGGAAGTTGTTCACCAGCGCGGGCAACAGCTCGAACCCCGGATCACCGGCCAGCGGCTTCGGATCGATCGCCAGCCACGGCTCGCGGCCACCCGCCAGCACGTTGCCGAAGTGCAGGTCCCAGTGCAGCAACCGCCCCCCGGACACCCCCGGCCCCGCCCACTCCCCCGCCACCTCCGCGACCGCCGCCGCACAGTCCGCGACGAGCCTCCGCGCCCGCCCGTCCACCACCCCGCCGAGCGCCTCGGGCACCGCCTCCAGCATCCGCGCCACGATCCCCCCGAGCCCGCGCAGTCCGGGCGGCGCCTCCACCGCCGACAGCCGCGCCAGCAGCTCCCCGATCACCGCCACGGCCCGCCGCGAATCGTCCGCCGCCACCTGCGACAGGTGCCGCCCCTCGTCCAACCGCTCCAGGAGCAACGTCCCGGTGGCCGCGTCGTCCGCCAACAGCCGTACGCAGCCCCGCCCGTCCCACACCCGCAGCGCGAGCGCCTCCCCCGCGTTCTCCTCGTCCAACGCGGGCAGCTTCAGCGCGGCGGGCGAACCGTCGGCCCGCTCCACCGGGAGCACCAGGGCCGTCGCCCCGTACATGCCCGGCCCGGTCACCCGCAGCTCCCACCGCTCCAGGAACGAAGCCACCCGCCCGGGCAACGCCTCGACGAACTCCCGCCCGGCCACGCCGTTCCCGGCAAGCTGCGCCCGCACGAACACGTCGGGAACACCGGCAAACCCTGGAGTCGCGCCCATGCCCCAACCCTAGGGGCCGCCGTACCGCCCGAGCCGGGCCGCGCCCCCACCCGGCCCGACCGGCAGAACACCCCCGGCCCGGGAACCCCGGCCCCGCGAACCCGGAGCCCCCGGCCCCTCAAGCCGCCCCGATCCCCACACCCCTCAACGCCTCGGTGAACGCGGCCGCGTCGAACATCGACCCGTCCCTCGACCCGACCGGCTTCCCGTCGACCAGCACCATCGGCGTCGCCTGCGCACCCGTCTCCTCGAAACCCTCCTCGGCCTCCCGCACCCACCCCGCGTACTTCTTCCCCGCCACGGCCGCGTCGAAGGCCTCCCCGCGCAGCCCCGGCACCACGTCCGCGATCCTCAGCAACAGCTCGTCCGTGAACCTCCCCTTCGGCTGACTCGCGAAGACCGCCGCGTGGTACTCCGCGAACTTGCCCGCGTCCACCGACGCCCGCAACGCGTTCACCGCCTTGACCGACCCGCTCGCCCCGCCCCGGTCCAGGAACGACGCCAGCCCGTACTCGATCTTCACCTTGCCGTCCGCCGCCAGCTCCAGCAGCGCCTCACCCCCGGCCTCCTCGAACCGCGAGCAGTACCCGCACTTCGGATCCACCAGCACCTGCGCCGTACGCGGCGCGTCCGCCCGGCCCACCACGATCTTCGACCCGTCCACCACCGCGGGCAGCTTCGCGAGCCGCTCCGCGATCGGACTGGTCCGCACCGCCACCTCCGAAGCGACCGCGGGCTTCCCCGCACCCGATCCGGACCCGCACCCCACGACCGCTCCACCCAGCAACGCGGCGGCGGCGACCCCCGCCACGACTCGCCCAGCCCTCAGCCCGCGCACCATACAAACCAAACCTCTCACCACAAAAGACCTAAAACCCCCGAGCCACCCTAAGGACGGGAACCCTCCCCCCGCATCAACCATTCGGCCACCATCCGGACCCCGAAACCCGACGTCACGTCCCTGGACACCCCTCCGGAACGAGGTGTACCAACTCCCCCATGACGATCAACGGCGGCATTTCCTTCTGGCACGCGACAGACGACACCGCCACCTCACGCCCACCCCGAGCCCCGCTCACCGGCGATGCCACGGCCGACGTCGTCATCGTCGGCGGCGGCTACACCGGCCTGTGGACCGCCTACTACCTCAAGACCACCGCCCCCGACCTGCGCGTCACCGTCCTGGAGCAGAAGTTCTGCGGCTACGGGGCCTCCGGCCGCAACGGCGGCTGGCTCTACAACGGCATCGCCGGCCGCGACCGCTACGCAGCCCGCCACGGCCACCAGGCCGCCCTGCGCCTCCAGCACGCCATGAACGACACCGTCACCGAAGTCATCGGCGTCGCCACGAAGGAAGACATCGACGCCGACATCCACCACGGCGGAGTACTCGAAGTCGCCCGGACCCCCGCCCAGCTGACCCGGCTCAAGGCCTTCCACGCCGCCGAACTCGCCTTCGGCGAATCGGAGCGCGAGCTCTACGACGCCACGGACACCCACGCCCGCATCAGCATCGCGGACGCCGTGGGCTCCAGCTGGACCCCGCACGGAGCCCGCATCCACCCCCTGAAGCTCCTCAAGGGCCTGGCCGCCGCATGCGAACGCCTCGGCGTCGTCATCCACGAATCCACCCCGGTCACCGAGATCACCCCGCGCCGCGCCCGCACCCCCTACGGCACCGTCCGCGCCCCGTACGTCCTGCGCTGCACCGAGGGCTTCACCGCCGCCCTCAAGGGCCAGAAGCGCTCGTGGCTCCCGATGAACTCCTCGATGATCGCCACCGCCCCGCTCCCCGCCCACGTCTGGGACTCCCTCTCCTGGTCCGGCCGCGAGGTCCTCGGGGACATGGCCCACGCGTACATGTACGCCCAGCGCACGGCCGACGACCGCATCGCCATCGGCGGCCGCGGCGTCCCCTACCGCTTCGGGTCCCGCACCGACAACGACGGCCGCACCCAGCCCGCGACCATCGCCGCCCTGACGCACCTCCTGGAGACCTTCTTCCCGGTCCTCACGGGCGTCGAGATCACCCACGCCTGGTCCGGAGTCCTCGGCGTCCCCCGCGACTGGTGCGCCACGGTCACCCTGGACGCGACGACGGGCCTCGGCTGGGCCGGCGGCTACGTCGGCTCCGGCGTGGCCACCTCCAACCTCGCGGCCCGCACCCTGCGCGACCTGGTCCTCGGCGACTCCACCGACCTGACCACCCTCCCGTGGGTCAACCACCGCGTCCGCCGCTGGGAGCCGGAACCCTTCCGCTGGCTCGGCGTCCAGGCCCTGTACGCCGCCTACCGCGAGGCCGACCGCCGCGAATCCACCACCCACACCCCGACCACAACCCCGCTGGCCCGCCTGGCGGACCGCATCTCGGGCCGCGGCTGACCGTCCCCCGAACACAGCGGAAGCCCCGGACCGCATGGGTCCGGGGCTTCCGGTTCTGTACGAATTCCCTCGGCCGTCAAGCCTCCGACCTGGGATGGAGCCGCCTATCGGAATCGAACCGATGACCTGGAGCTTACAAGGCAACCGCTCTGCCAACTGAGCTAAGGCGGCATACGTGACACTGCACAGCGCACAGAATCGCCTTCACTCTACACAGCCACCAGACCCCGTCGCGAAGAACTTTCCAGCCCCTGTAAACCCCTGCGCGCCAGTTCGTTCTCCGTACTGGATCCTGCGACCCCGTGGCTCCAGGACGTGTCGTCGACCGGTTCTTCCCCTCGACCCGGCGCTGCTCCGCCTGCCACACGAAGGGCGAACAGCTCGGCCTGTCCGTCCGGTCGTGGACGTGCGCGGCGTGCGGGGCGGTCCACGACCGTGACGGGAACGCGGCCGTGAACCTCCGCGACGAGGGGTTGCGGCTGTACTGGCTGGTGGCGATGGCCCTGCCTCCCGGCAAAACCCCGCCCTCGGTCATCCGTGCGTCGGAGCTACCGGAGTGCGTCACGGCCGCGTAGGCCGTGCACGAGCAACAAGGCCGACGGGCCGTCGGTCTTCAGGCCTGTGGAGTCTGCGTCAGACCTTCCGGTGCATCCCTCAGGGCTGCACCGGAAGGCAGCGGACGGTGAAGCAGGAAGCGTCGCCCGCGAGGGCGGCACTGGGGTCAAAAGTGGATTGCTCTGCCGCCCTCACACCCCCGGGTACCCCGCCCGCGCCAGCCTCGGGGCCACCGCTTCCAGCGGGAGGCCCGGGTTGAGGGCCTCCACGATGTCCTGGGTGAGCGGGCGCAGGGACCAGATGTGCTGGATCGCCTCCAGGGGGAGGGTGGTCTCGTAGTACTCCTCCGCGAAGGTGCGGTAGGCCTCCGGGGTGCCGTCCACCAGGACCTCGAAGACGTAGTCCGTGCCGTCGGGGTCGGGGTGCTCGTCCTCCGGGAACTCGACCTTGCCGGCGCGCCAGGCCGTGTCGCCGGTCTCGCGCCAGAAGACGGCGGTCGCGTCGAGCACGCCCTCGGCCGTGCAGAAGGCCGGCTCCGTCAGGAACGGCCGGAAGACCTCGGGTATGCCGTCGACCAGGCCGGGCCACGCCGTGCCCTCGTCGTTCGCCCACGGGCTCATGGGCGACTCGTGGTCGAACCCGTACCCGAAGGCCCCGTCCTGCGTGAAGACGATCGCGTAGTCGTCGCCCGAGCCGTTGTCCATCAGCGCGACCTCCTCGCCGTCGCCCCACTGGGGGTCGTAGGAGAAGTAGCCGTCCTCGTCTCCGCTGATCACCAGGTCCAGGGCCGCCATCGCCCGGCAGCGGTCGCGCAGGGTCTCGATGTCGGGCAGGGCGCGGGTCAGGTCGTAGATGGTCATGCGCGCGATCCAACCAGTCCCCTCTGACAGTCGGGGAAGTCACCCCGGTCCAGGTGCTGACAGGAGGCGCTGCGGCCGGTAGCGTCGGGCGCGAGTCCATTACTGGACTAGACCTTCCACTCGGATCGTCCGGCACGTTCCTGCCGGTAGAAGGGATTCATCACCATGGCTTCTGTCACTTTCGACAAGGCGACCCGTCTGTACCCGGGCGGCGAAAAGCCCGCCGTCGACCAGCTGGAGCTGGAGATCGCGGACGGCGAGTTCCTCGTCCTCGTCGGCCCCTCCGGCTGCGGCAAGTCCACTTCGCTGCGCATGCTCGCCGGCCTGGAGGACGTCAACGGCGGTGCCATCCGCATCGGTGACCGCGACGTCACGCACCTGCCGCCGAAGGACCGGGACATCGCGATGGTGTTCCAGAACTACGCGCTGTACCCGCACATGTCCGTCGCCGACAACATGGGCTTCGCGCTCAAGATCGCCGGCGAGGACAAGGCCACCATCCGCAAGAAGGTGGAGGACGCGGCGAAGATGCTGGACCTGACCCAGTACCTCGACCGCAAGCCGAAGGCGCTCTCCGGCGGTCAGCGCCAGCGCGTCGCGATGGGCCGCGCGATCGTGCGCAAGCCGCAGGTGTTCCTCATGGACGAGCCGCTGTCGAACCTCGACGCCAAGCTCCGCGTGTCGACCCGTACGCAGATCGCGGCGCTCCAGCGCGATCTGGGCATCACCACGGTCTACGTCACCCACGACCAGGTCGAGGCCATGACGATGGGCGACCGCGTCGCGGTCCTCAAGGACGGTCTGCTCCAGCAGGTCGACACCCCGCGCAACATGTACGACCGTCCGGCGAACCTGTTCGTCGCCGGCTTCATCGGCTCCCCGGCGATGAACCTCGTCGAGGTCCCGATCGCCGACGGCGGCGTGAAGTTCGGCGAGAGCGTCGTCCCGGTGTCGCGCGAGGCGCTGTCCGCGGCGGCCGACGCGGGCGACCGCACGGTGACGGTGGGCGTGCGTCCCGAGCACTTCGACATCGGCGACACGGGTGGTCTGACGATCACGGTGAACGTGGTCGAGGAGCTCGGCGCCGACGGGTACGTCTACGGCTCGACCTCGCACTCCGAGGGCTCGCAGGACATCGTGGTGCGCGTGAGCGGTCGCAACGTCCCCGAGAAGGGCTCGCAGCTGCACGTGGTCCCGCGCGCCGGTGAGATCCACGTGTTCTCGACGTCTTCCGGTGCCCGCCTTTCCGGCTGACCCGGCCGATCCGGCTGATCCGACCCGAGGGGCGTCCCGTCAAGGGGCGCCCCTTTGGCGTGAGTTCCGGCTTCCGGGGGTTACGGAGTTCCGGCAGATCGGGCCATTCGGCCTCATACGTCAACCCTTAATTCGAAAAGCCACGTCGAACCATCCCCCGACCGGGTGACTAAATGTCGCCAAATCTTCACCGAGCGCTACTCTCGCCCTCGTGACCCACACTGCCCGCCGTATCGGCCGATCCCTCGCCCTGGTCCTGCCCGTCGTCCTGGTCCTGTCCGGGACCCTCGCGGTCACCATGGTCCCCTGGGCGGACAACACCCCCTCCCAGATCCTCACCGCGTCCGCCGAGGACGTGTCCGTGCCCGCGAAGCCGCGTGCCGCCCAGGACGTCCTGCGCGACAGGCTGCTGGGTGAGATCCAGCAGGGTGAGCAGCCGGGTGACGTGCTCACCCACCTCCAGCAGGAGGTCGACCGGCGGCCTTCGCTCGCCGAGCACTGCGCGGGGATCGCGCGTGCGCTGGGGCGGGCCGCGGTGGACGCCTACGGGCCGACGAAGGCGCAGTCGTTCGCGCGGCCGGTGTGCGACACCGCGTACGCGTCCGGCGTCGCCTCGATGGGCTGACGGCCGCCGCCACCGTTCGCCGCCCTCGCCCCCGCACACGGACAAGTACCCGGACACGGACAGGGACATGACCCGTTCCGATTTTCCGCCCCGACCCCACGCAGCCGCGTTCCCCGCTTCCCCGACCCAGGCAGTCGTCCTGGCGGGAGGCCAGGGTTCGCGGCTGCGGCCGTACACGGACGACCGTCCGAAGCCGATGGTGGAGATCCCCGGTACGGGGGTGCCGATCATCGGGCATCAGCTGGCGTGGCTGGCTTCCGAGGGGGTGACGGACGCGGTCGTCTCCTGCGGGCATCTCGCGGAGGTGCTCCAGAAGTGGCTGGCCGAGGCCGAGTTGCCGCTGCGGGTGGTCACGGTCGTCGAGGAGGAGCCGCTGGGCCGGGGCGGCGGCCTGAAGTACGCGGCGCGGCGGCTGCCGCGGCCGGAGGAGCCCTGGTTCGCGACGAACGGGGACGTGTGGACGCGGTTCTCGCTGCGTGAGATGGCGGCCTTCCACGCCGAACGCGGTGCCACGGCCACCCTGGCGCTGGCCCGACCCCGCATTCCGTGGGGCGTGGTGGAGATCAATGAGTACGGGCACGTGCTGGATTTCATCGAGGCGCCGCAGTCTCCGTATCCGGTGAATGCCGGCGTGTACGTGTTCGGGCCCGAATTCGCGGCGCTGTTGCCGGATTTGGGCGACCACGAGCGTACGACGTTCCCGCGGCTGGCCCGTGAGCGGCGGCTGGCGGGCTTCCCGCTGCCCCAGGGGGCCTACTGGCGGGCGATCGACACGGCGAAGGACCTGACCGAGGCGGCGCGGGAGTTGGCCGCGCAGAGCGGCGTGTAGGCCCTCGCCGTCCCCATTGCCCCGCTCCGCAGATCAGGGCCCGGCGCGCTTTCGCGTACCGGGCCCTGATCTTCGTACGGTCGTGCGTGCGTGAGCGGTGCCGTCCTCCTCAGCCGAGGAGTCCGCCGACCAGGCCGGGCTGGCGCGTCGGCGTGCTGCTGGAGCCGCTGCCCGTTCCGGAGGAGGTGGCCGGGGGCTTCTGCGGGGCGGACTGGCGGGGGGTGCTGCGCGGGGTCTGGCTGCCGCCGCTGCCGCGGGTCGCGGTGGGGGATCCGGAGCCGCTGGTGCCCGGGGAGGCCGAACCGGTGGTGCCGCGGCCGGATTTGGCGGCGGGTGAGGAGGCTCCGGCCGAGGGCTGTGCGGCGGGCTTGGAGGGGGTGGGGCGTGCGGGCTGCTGCTCTGGGGTGTGGGGCAGGGGCCGGCCCGGCAGGTAGTTGCTGGGGGCCTGTCCCGGTCCGGGGACGGTGACGACGGTGGTGGAGCGGACGGCGCCGCCGAGGAGCGAGCCGATGAGCAGGGTGAGTCCGCAGACGACGGTGGCCATGACGGCTCCGCGCCGCAGGACCCGCCGGCGCAGCCGCCAGACCTCGGAGCGCGGGCCCAGCGTGCGCCAGGCTTCGCTCGCGAGCCGTCCGTCCAGGGAGTAGACGGGGGCGCCCGCGATGATCAGGGGGCTCCAGGCGGCGAGGTAGATGATGTCGGGGGCGTCGTAGGCGGGGACGGTCTTCCAGCTGACCGTCATCAGCAGCGCGGCGGAGAGCAGCGCCCCGAAGCAGGCGGCGAACCGTTGCCACAGGCCGAAGACGGTGAGTACGCCGACGATGACCTGGAGGAAGGCGACGCTGAGGCCGGCCCCGACGGGGTGGGCGAGGGCGAAGTCGCGCAGGGGTTCGGCGAGGGCCCACGGGTGCAGGGTGTGCAGCCAGGTGACCATGGAGCCGCGTTCGCCGCCGTCGAAGTAGACGGGGTCGCAGAGTTTGCCCATGCCGGCGTAGATGGAGATGAAGCCGAGGAAGACGCGCAGCGGGAGCAGCACGACGCCGAGGTTCATGCGGCGGCCGGGGTAGTACGAGGCCTGGCCGCGCGTGTCGCCGGGTGCGCGGCGGGTGTCGGCGCCGGGTCCGGTGCTTTCGGGGTGCGCGGTGTCGTGGGCCCCGTAGTGGTGGTCCCGCAGGGCGGGCTGGGGGCGGGTCTCGTCCGGGTCCCCGTAGCTGCGTTGACCGATGACGGTCGGGGTGGCGAGGGTGTCGTCGGCGAGGTCGTGGGCGAGGTCGATGCGCGGGATGACCTGGGTGGCTCCGCCGTCGTACTCGTCGTGCCCGCGCCCGTGCTCGCGTACGGCTTGGAGCAGGCCGCCCATGGCGGCGCTGGCCGCGGCGTCGCCGGGGGCGGACTTGCCGCTCCAGACGACGGGGCGGCGGCGGGCCGCGCCGGCTCCGGCGGCCGCGAGGGCCCCGCCGAGCGCGGGGGCGAGCCCGGGGATTCCCGCGGGCTTGGGACGCGCGCTGGGGCTCGGTGCGAGCCGCACGCGGAAGCTGGCGTGGTTGACGATGACCTGTGCGGGATCGCACGGCACCTTGACCATGCTCAGCGCGGGCTGGTCGTCGAACCCTGGCGTTCTGGTGTCCACACTCATCTAACCGAGTGATGAGTGTTTAGGACACTGCCTTGACATCAGGGATGTGTCCGAGACCCGTCAAATCAAGCCACCCCGCCCGGAAGGGGCGGGGTGGCACGCTCACGGGTCACTGCGAATGAGCCAACTGGATCAAGCGATCGTGTGGACCGCTCGCGTCCGGGCCGGTCAGACGCGGCCGCGGGTGGCGCGGCGGCGGGCGGCCTCGTAGAGGACGACGCCCGCGGCGACGCCGGCGTTGAGGGACTCGGCGCCGCCCGGCATCGGGATGCGTACGAGGAAGTCGCAGTTCTCGCCGACGAGGCGGCCCAGGCCCTTGCCCTCGGAGCCGACGACGATGACGACGGGGCCGCCGAGCGCCTCCAGGTCCTGGACCTCGTGCGTGCCCTCCGCGGCGAGGCCGACGATGGTGATGCCGGCCTTCTTGTAGTCCTGGATGGCGCGGGTCAGGTTGGTGACGCGGGAGACCGGGGTGCGGGCGGCGGTGCCGGCCGAGGACTTCCAGGCTCCGGCGTTCATGCCGGCCGCGCGGCGCTCGGGGATGACCACGCCGTGGCCGCCGAAGGCGGAGACGGACCGGACGATCGCGCCGAGGTTGCGGGGGTCGGTGACGCCGTCGAGGGCGACGATGAGCGGGTCGTCGCCGTTGTCGTACGCGGCGGCGGTGAGGTCTTCCGGGTGCGCGTACTCGTAGGGCGGGACCTGGAGGACCAGGCCCTGGTGGTTGAGCCCGTTGGTCATGCGATCGAGCTCGGGGCGCGGGGCTTCCATCAGGTTGATGTTGCCGCGCTCGGCCGCGAGCTGGAGGGCCTCGCGGACGCGCTCGTCGTTGTCGATGAACTGCTGGACGTAGAGGGTGGTGGCCGGTACGCCGTCGCGCAGGGCCTCGAAGACCGGGTTGCGGCCGACGACCATCTCGCTGGTGCCCTTGGGGCCGCCGCGGCGGGGGGCCGGGCGGCGCTTGGCGGCCTGGCGGGCCATGGCCCCGGCGATGCGGTTGGCCTTGTGCTTCTTGCGGTCCTCGGCCTTGGGCGTGGGGCCCTTGCCTTCCAGGCCCTTGCGCCGCTGGCCACCGCTGCCGACCGTGGCGCCCTTCTTGTTGGACGTGCGGCGGTTCCTGCGCTGGCTGTTCCCGGCCATGACCTCTACCTGTTTCGTTGGTGCTGCGATATGTACGTATGAAGAGTGTGCCGCCCGGAACGCCGGGCGGCCCAATCTGAATGCGCCGGTCGGACTGCTGGAGGGACCGCTCCGGTGGGCTCAGCGGGGGCCGAGCGTCCAGCGGGGTCCGGTGGGGCTGTCCTCGATGACCAGGCCGGACTGCTGGAGCTGGTCGCGGATGGCGTCGGCGGTGGCCCAGTCCTTGCGGGCGCGGGCGGACTCGCGCTGCTCCAGGACGAGGCGTACGAGGGTGTCCACGGCGCCGTGGAGGTCCTCGCCGCGGTCCGCCTCGCCCGCCCAGTGCGGGTCGAGGGGGTCGAGGCCGAGGACGCCCAGCATGGCCCGTACCTCGGACAGGCGGGCGATGGCCGCGTCCTTGTCGTCGGCGGCGAGCGCGCTGTTGCCCTGGCGGACGGTGGTGTGGATGATCGCGAGCGCCTGCGGGACGCCCAGGTCGTCGTCCATCGCCTCGGCGAAGGCGGGCGGGACCTCGGCGGCCGGCTCGACGGGCTTGCCGGCCTTCTCGATGACGCGCTGGATGAAGCCCTCGATGCGCGCGAAGCCGGACTCGGCCTCGCGCAGCGACTCCACGCTGTACTCGATCATCGAGCGGTAGTGCGGGGTGCCGAGGTAGTAGCGCAGGACGATCGGGCGCCAGACCTTGAGCATCTCGGAGACGAGGACGGAGTTGCCCAGCGACTTCGACATCTTCTCGCCGGAGAGGGTGACCCAGGCGTTGTGCATCCAGTACTTCGCGAACTCGTCGCCGAAGGCCTTGGCCTGGACGATCTCGTTCTCGTGGTGCGGGAAGATCAGGTCGAGGCCGCCGCCGTGGATGTCGAAGGCGCTGCCGAGGTACTTGTGCGCCATCGCGGAGCATTCGAGGTGCCAGCCGGGACGGCCGCGGCCCCACGGGGTCTCCCAGTCGGGCTCGCCCGGCTTGGAGGCCTTCCACATGGCGAAGTCGCGCGGGTCGCGCTTGCCGGTGATGCCCTCCTCGGCGGGCTGGCGCAGGTCGTCGATGTTCTGGTTCGACAGCTCCAGGTAGCCGGGGAAGGAGCGCACGTCGAAGTAGACGCTGCCGTCGGCCTCGTACGCGTGGCCGCGCTCGATGAGGCCGCGCATCATCTCGATCATCTCGGGCACGTGGCCGGTGGCGCGCGGCTCGTACGTGGGCGGGAGGCAGCCCAGTGCGTTGTAGCCGTCGTTGAAGGCGCGCTCGTTCTCGTAGCCGATGGACCACCAGGGGCGGCCCTGGGCCTCGGCCTTCGCGATGATCTTGTCGTCGATGTCGGTGACGTTGCGGATGAACGTGACGTCGAGGCCGCGGTAGGTGAACCAGCGGCGCGCGATGTCGAAGTTCAGGTAGGACCGGACGTGCCCGATGTGCGGGGCCGCCTGCACGGTGGCGCCACAGAGGTAGATCGAGACGCAGCCCGGAACGAGCGGGGTGAAGTCACGGATCTGCCGGGCGCTGGTGTCGTACAGGCGAATAGTCACGGCATCCAGGGTAGTGCGCCTGTAGCAGTGCCCCGCGACCCTTTCGGTACGCGGGGCCCGCTTTGTTGTCGAAGAGCCGCGGGAGCGGCCCCCGTACGGGGTACTAGGCCCGGTTCGTCCGGTAGACGAGGGCCGTGGCGATGGCGGCGAGGCCTTCGGCTCGGCCGGTGAGTCCCAGTCCGTCGGTGGTGGTGCCGGAGAGCGAAACGGGGGCGCCCGCCGCGGCGGAGAGCGCCTTCTGTCCTTCTTCGCGCCGCTTGCCGATCTTCGGGCGTACGCCGATCACCTGGATGGCGATGTTGCCGATCTCGAAGCCCTCGGCGCGGACGATGCGGGCGGCCTCCGCGAGGAGGGTGACCCCGGCGGCGCCGGACCACTCGGGGCGCGAGGTGCCGAAGTGCGCGCCGAGGTCGCCGACTCCGGCGGCGGAGAAGAGGGCGTCACAGGCCGCGTGCGCGGCCACGTCGCCGTCGGAGTGCCCGGCGAGGCCGTCCTCGCCCTCCCAGAGCAGGCCGGCGCACCACAGCTCGCGGCCGGTCTCGAAGGCGTGGACGTCGGTGCCGATGCCGACGAGCGGGATCAGGGGTGCGTCGGGGCTAGTAGGCATCGGTGGCCCTCCTGCGGGCGAGTACGGCCTCGGCGAGGACCAGGTCGAGCGGGCGGGTGACCTTGAAGGCCTCTTCGTGGCCGGGGACCACCACGACGGTGATGCCGAGCTGTTCGACCATGCCGGCGTCGTCGGTGGCGCCCTCGCCGTCGACGGCGATCTTCTCGTGGGCGCGCAGCAGCGTGGCCACGTCGAAGCCCTGCGGGGTCTGCACGGCGCGCAGCCGGGCCCGTACGGGGGTGGCGACGACCGGCTCGGGCTCGCCGGGCTTGCCGGGCTCGACCTCCTTGACGGTGTCGGCCAGCGGCATGGCGGGCACGACGGCGGGCGCGCCGTCGCGGACGGCCTCGACGACGGAGTCGACGGTGTCCACGGGGACGAGCGGGCGGGCCGCGTCGTGGATGAGTACGGCGGTGATGTCGGCCGGGAGTGCGTCCAGGCCGGCGCGCACGGACTCCTGGCGGGTCTGGCCGCCGGGGACGACGAGGACCTCGGTGCGGTCGGGCAGCGCGTGCTCGTCGAGCATCCGGCGCACCTCTACGGTGTCGGCCGGCGGGGCGACGACCACCACGAGGGAGACCGCGCGGGAGCGCGCCATGGCGCGGACGGCGTGGATGAGCATGGGCAGACCGCCCAGGGTCCGCAGGGCCTTGGGGGCGCCGGGACCGAGACGGACCCCGCGTCCGGCGGCCGGGATCACCGCGGCGGTGCGGTGGGGGCGCGATTCGTCAGACATCAGTAGCTCCGAGCCAGGTTTGTGACTTCGGCCGACATGGGTATGGCCTGAAGGGTGCCGGGTGCGACGCCCCTCGCCCCTTCCGTGACGACCGGTCGAGTCGGCTGCCCGGGCCCGGCACGCCAGTGCACGATGTCGGCCTGTTCGGATACGGACATGCTGTTTCGGATACAGACATGCCGCAGCGCCCGGCAACAAGTTTCCTTGTCATCGGGCACCGCGGCACAACTATGTACGACCGGGCAACTGTGCGTGACCAGGGCGTACGGGTGATCGCGTCAGGACGCGAGCACCTCGTCGAGGAGGGCTTCAGCCTTGTCCTCGTTGGTGTTCTCGGCGAGCGCGAGCTCGCTCACCAGGATCTGACGCGCCTTCGCGAGCATGCGCTTCTCACCCGCGGAGAGTCCACGCTCACGCTCACGACGCCACAGGTCGCGCACAACTTCGGCGACCTTGATGACATCGCCAGAAGCGAGCTTCTCCAGATTTGCCTTGTAGCGCCGGGACCAGTTCGTCGGCTCTTCTGCGTACGGTGCACGAAGCACCTCGAAGACCCGGTCCAGCCCGTCCTGGCCGACTACGTCGCGAACACCGACGAACTCCGCATTGTCCGCGGGCACGCGAACGGTCAGGTCGCCCTGGGCGACCTTGAGCACCAAGTAGGTCTTGTCCACGCCTTTGATCTGGCGAGTCTCAATGGCCTCGATCAGCGCGGCCCCGTGATGGGGATAGACCACGGTGTCGCCAACCTTGAACGTCATGTGACAGGTACCCCTTCCGTGGCTATCCAGGGTAACACGAGAACCGACCGTTATGAATGGCGTTTTCGCAGGTCAGGGCACATCTCGGGGCTTGACAACACCGACAGGAACGTGCTGCGAGAGGCTTGCGGAAGGGGGTATTCGCAGGTCGGAGGCGCTGTGCGGACCGGCCGAAACGGCTACGTTACACCTGCCCAGGACCCCCGCCAGTGTGACGTACGTCCCGTTTTGCCGCTTTGCGCGGCGGGAAACCGAACTACTCCGTTCGACTGGCGGCCACCCCGGCGGGGCGCGTTCCGGCCCAATCCGGAATTCGATCACCGGACGGTGTTCGAAGGAATCCAGAAATTGATCACCGGGTGTCCATCGGCCATTTCCGCGAATGCAAAGATCACCCGGCCGCGGCGGCGCCGGGGCACGACCCGGACAGGGCCGCCCCCACACTGCGGAGGGTCGGGTGCGGGCGCGGGGCGGCGGCTCGGTAACCTAAGCGCGCTGCACCCCCTTAGAGCGGCTTTACTTCGGCCGTTCCGAGGGGTACCTCCCCGCGTGACCGGGGGAGTCCACCCTTCCGTTTCGTACGTCCAAGGAGAAGCCGCCGCCGTGAGCCGCAGCCTTCGACGCGGCGCCCTCGCCGCCACCGCCATCGTGTTCTCGATCGCCTCGCTGGCCGCCTGCGGTGCCGGCCAGGACGCGCAGACTCTCCAGATCAAGCCGGACAACGCGGCTGTCACCAAGGGCGACATCAAGATCCAGAACGCCCTGGTGATCACGCAGGAGAAGAACAAGAAGGGCCCGGCCGCCGTTTCCGCGACGCTGTTCAACGCGGGCGCCAAGGAGCAGACGATCGACGCCATCACCCTCCCGGGCGGCAAGGCGACCGTCGCCCTGAAGCCCGCGGGCGGCGCTTCCAAGGTGGTCGTGCCGGCCGGCGGCTCCCTGGTCCTGGGCGGCAAGGGCAACGCCTCCGCCGTCATCACCGGTGGCAACGAGGCCGTCGAGGACGGCAAGGTGCAGAAGGTCGTCTTCCAGCTGAGCACCGCCGGTGACGTCGAGCTCGAGGCCTTCGTCGTCCCCGCGGCCGGCATGTACGCCGGCTTCGGCCCGACCGAGGCCCCGGTCGCGGGCGCCAGCCCGTCCGGCAGCCCCTCGGGCACCCCCTCCGGCTCGCCGGCGGCCACGCCGTCCGGTTCGGCCTCTGGCAGCCCCGCGGGCACCCCGTCCGGGTCCCCGTCCTCCAGCGCCGGCCACTGAGGCGCGAAGCACCGTACACACGGCAACGGCCCCCGTCCGCTCGATGCGGACGGGGGCCGTTCCCGTACCTCTGGAGGCCGTTCCCGTACTCCGTGAGGGTGAGCCTTGGCGGTGAGCCGGCTTACGGCTCGAACTTGTAGCCCAGACCACGGACCGTGACCAGGTAACGCGGCGCGCCCGGGTCCGGCTCGATCTTGGCGCGCAGGCGCTTGACGTGGACGTCGAGGGTCTTGGTGTCGCCCACGTAGTCGGCGCCCCAGACCCGGTCGATGAGCTGCATGCGGGTCAGTACGCGGCCCGCGTTGCGCAGCAGCATCTCCAGCAGGTCGAACTCCTTGAGCGGGAGGTCCACCTTCCCGCCGGCGACGGTGACCACGTGGCGGTCGACGTCCATCCGGACGGGGCCCGCTTCCAGGGCCGCCGGGGTGACCTCTTCCGGCTCGCCGCGGCGGCGCAGGACCGCGCGGATGCGGGCGACCAGTTCCCGCGAGGAGAAGGGCTTGGTGACGTAGTCGTCTGCTCCTATCTCCAGCCCGACGACCTTGTCGATCTCGCTGTCCTTGGCGGTCACCATGATCACGGGGACGTTGGAGCGGCCGCGCAGTTGCCGGCAGACCTCGGTGCCGGGCAGGCCGGGGAGCATCAGGTCGAGGAGGACGAGGTCGGCGCCGTTGCGCTCGAACTCGTCGAGCCCGTCGGGCCCGGTCGCGGCGATCGCGACCTCGAAGCCCTCCTTGCGGAGCATGTAGGACAGGGCGTCGCTGAAGGATTCCTCATCCTCGACGACGAGCACTCGGGTCACGGAAGGACCTCCGGGGCAGGAATGGCTGGTGCGGTTTGAGGTTCGAGCAGGGGGTTGGCGGGTGCGGAGGCCGTCGCCGGGGCCGGCGAGGCCGCTTCGGGCAGTCGCAGGGTGAACGTGGAACCCTGGCCCTCCGAGCTCCAGACCGACACCTCCCCGCCGTGCGAAGCCGCTACGTGCTTCACGATCGCGAGTCCCAGACCGGTTCCTCCCGTGGCACGGGAGCGGGCGGGGTCCACGCGGTAGAAGCGTTCGAAGATGCGCTCGCGGTCCTTTTCCGGGATGCCGATGCCCTGGTCGGTCACGGCTATCTCGATCAAGTCTCCACCCGGCGCGGTGACCCGGCGCGCGGCGATGCCGACGCGGGTGCGGGCCGGGCTGTAGTTGACGGCGTTCTCGACCAGGTTTCCGAGGGCGGCCGCGAGCTGCCCCCGGTTCCCCCATACCCGCAGGTCGGCGGTGCCGCCGGCGGCCATGGTGATCTGCTTCGCGGACGCCGTGTGGCGGCAGCGGTCTATGGCCTCGGCCACGAGCGTGTCCACGCGGACGGGCTCGGCGTCCTCCAGGGGATCGTCGTTCTGTACCCGGGAGAGGTCGATGAGCTCTTGTACGAGGTTGATCAGGCGGGTGGCCTCGATCTGCATGCGGCCGGCGAAGCGGTGGACCGCCTCGGGGTCGTCGGAGGCGTCCATGACGGCCTCGGACAGCAGGGAGATCGCGCCCACCGGGGTCTTGAGCTCGTGCGAGACGTTCGCGACGAAGTCGCGGCGCACGGCCTCGATGCGGCGGGCCTCGGTGAGGTCCTCGACCAGGAGGAGCACCAGGCGGGAGCCGAGCGGGGCGACGCGCGCCGAGACGGCGAGCGCTTCGCCGCGGCCGGTGCCGCGCCGGGGCAGGTCCAGTTCGACCTGTCGTATCTCCCCGTCGCGGCGGGTGTCGCGGGCCATGTGGAGCATGGGCTCCACGGCCAGCTTGCCGCCGCGGACCAGACCGAGGGCGTACGCCGCCGAGCTGGCCTTGACGACCGCGTCCCCCTCGTCGAGGACGACGGCGGAGGAGCGCAGTACGGAGAGGACGGTGTCCACTCCTGGTGGGAGCACCGCGTTGATGTCGGGGCGCATGGAGCTCCGGGTGGGGCGGGCTTGGTCGCGCTCGCTCCAGCGGAACGCCAGCATCGCGATCACACCGGTGCAAAGACCGGCGATCGCTGCAGCTGCGGCGACCGCCGCGTTCACGTCCATGACTCCAGGTTAAGCAGGCGGGACGACACTTCCACAGCCGTTCGGGTGGCACCTCGAACAGTCGTCGCCCAGAGTTCACCCTGACGACCTGGTTGATTCACTTGTGGTGTCGGAGTCGGCCGCGTTCGGCGGTCAACGTGTCAACGTGGGGCACGAGGCCAGCCACAAGGCCGCCCCGGGCCCGGCCCCGGGCAGTAGCGAGCAGTAGCAGGCAGTAGGCAGAGAGGGACACCATGCGTGACGCGTACCACGAGGAACTGGACTCGATCGGAGAAGGCCTGGTCGAGATGGCCCGGCTGGTCGGTTCCGCCATCGGGCGGGCCACGACCTCCATGCTCGACGCCGACCTGAAGCTCGCCGAGAGCGTCATCGCCGCCGACCAGAAGGTCGACGACCTCCAGCACGACCTGGAGGCCCGTGCCATCGCGCTGCTCGCGCGCCAGCAGCCGGTCGCCACCGACCTGCGCATCGTCGTCACCTCCCTGCGCATGAGCGCGGACCTGGAGCGCTCGGGCGACCTGGCCCAGCACGTGGCCAAGCTCGCCCGGCTGCGCTTCCCGGACACCGCGGTCCCGCGCGACCTGCACGCCACCATCCTGGAGATGGGGCAGCTGGCGCAGCGCCTGATGGCGAAGGCCGCCGAGGTCATCATCACGAAGGACGTCGACCTGGCGCTCCAGCTGGAGCAGGACGACGACGAGATGGACCAGCTGCACCGCACGCTGTTCCAGCACCTGATGGACGACCGCTGGAAGCACGGCATCGAGACCGCCGTGGACGTGACGCTGCTGGGCCGCTACTACGAGCGGTTCGCGGACCACGCGGTGTCGGTCGCCAAGCGCGTCGTCTACCTGGTGACGGGCGAGCACGCGGACGAGCTGCAGCCGCCGACGCAGGTCGAGGGCGTCTGACGCCGAGGGGGTCCGCGGCAGGGGCGTCCGTGGCCGGGGGCGTCCGAGGCCGGGGCGTCCGAATCCCCCGCGTCCGGGGCCGGGGTGGCGTCAACAACGAGCCCCCAATGCGCCGTTGACGCGGGGGTCCGGCTGGGCATGAATGAGGCGAAGGCACAACGCCTACGAGGAGGATCCATGCCCGATTCCCCCGTCCCCATCACACCGGAGCAGGAAGCGCAGCCCCCGGAGGCGCTGCGGCTACCGCTGCTCGCGGCCTGCGGCTGTGGCTCGGGCTGCGGCTGCGGCTGCCAGTCCGGCGCCCCCTGCCAGTGCGGCGGCTGACCCCGCCCGCCTGGTCCCCGTACGCGAAGGGCCCCGTCCGATCCACTCGGCCGGGGCCCTTCGGGTACCCGCCTCGGCCGCGGCGCTCCTCAGAGCCGGCTCTTCGCCGCGGCGACCAGCGTGGCGATCCCCTCGCGGGTCCGGTCCCGGCGCACCTCGAAATCCGCCCGGTCCCGTGTCTTGTGCACGACCGCGATGTCGGCGAGCAGGGCCCCCGCCCGCGTGCTCAGGTCCTCGTCGTCGGTGAGCATCTGGAGCCGGAACAGAGCCTCTTGGGCGCTGGAGCGCAGATCGTAGGAGCGCGCCTTGATCGCGACCGGGTCCTCGTACGGCCCGTAGGGCTGCTGGTACGTGGAGAACCACAGGTGGACGAGGGTGCGCCGGAAGTCCACGAGCGCCCCCGCGTACGAGGTGTAGGCATCGAGCCGCTCCTGGCGCAGCTTCTCCGACCGGGTGAACTCGTGCCCCCGCTCGGCCACCCGCTGCTGGAAGGCGAAGGTCACCCCCGACCCGAGCAGCGTCCCCAGAACCGCTATCGCACTGGCGATGATTGCTTCCACCGCGCCACCAGACCACGCCCCCGGCCCACCCACAAGACCGCGGGAAAGCGGTCGTCCCATCGGGGAGGGCGCAGATCTCCGAAACCAGTTCAACGGTAATCAGGGGGAGCCCGGCGGGCCACCGGGCCATCGCAGAGCCGGAGAAAGTGCGGGAGACCTACGCCCGGGCCAGGGCTCACCCTGCGGGTCGATGCAGCCCGGTGCCCAGCAGCAGCCCGCGGCCCCGCACGGCGCCCGGTGCCGTGTGCGAGCGCTGGGCTCCCGACCCCATGGTCCCGCCATCGTTCGGATATCGACGGTCACCCGTTTACCGCACCGGTTCTACCCCTGCCGCAAGAATCGGAGATTTCCGCGTTTCCCGAGTTTCCATCAGCTCCGACATCCGCCCCACCGAATCCCACCAGCTTTCGGGCAATGTCCGGCCATTCACCCGACTCGACACGCGCTTTCACGCACCCACTCCATTCGGAATTGCGGGAATTCAGACGTTGCCTACCTGCTGGTCGCGGCAACATTGCGCCACCCTTCGCCAGGTTGCGCCACGTTGCCAGCCACAGGTTCGCCATGCCGGGCCGGGAGGCCGACGGGGGGCTGCCCTCAGGGCCTCAGCAGGCTTCGGTGCTTCCGAGATTTTCCGAGGTTTTCCTAGGTTTTCCAAGGTTTTCCAAGGTCCGGGATTCCGTGCGACACCTCGATAACCAGGGAATTTGCGGCGCACGCCCGGCGTGCGTAAAGTTCCAGACGCGGAAAAGGCCGCCTCTTGCAGGAGGCGGCCTTAGATCCATTTCCGCGTCCGTTTCGTCCTGTATCCAGCAGAACTGACCGCTCAATGGAAGGAACCCATGTTCTCACAACGCGGGCTGAGGATCGACGTCCGAGTGCGCGAGCTTCCCCTCGTACTGATCAGTGCCGGCGGCGCGGCCCTCGCGAGTTCGGTCGGCGCACCGGCTGAACTGGTGACACCCGTCGCGGCCTTGGTCGCCCTGCGGTTGTCGTTCCGCCGCCTGTAGCCCTCCCCCCGGGCCCACAGACGGGGCCCGAGGCGACGAGAAGGCCCCCCATCCGCTGCGAACCAGCAGGTGGGGGGCCTCTTCGTGGCTTGGGGTTACTTCTTGCCCTGGTTCTTGACGGCCTCGATGGCGGCCGCCGCGGCGTCCGGGTCGAGGTAGGTGCCGCCCGGGTTGAGGGGCTTGAAGTTCTCGTCCAGCTCGTAGGAGAGCGGGATGCCGGTCGGGATGTTCAGGCCCGCGATGTCGGCGTCGGAGACGCCGTCGAGGTGCTTGACCAGCGCGCGCAGGGAGTTGCCGTGCGCGGCGACCAGGACGGTGTGGCCGTCCAGCAGGTCCGGGACGATCGAGTCGTACCAGTACGGCAGCATGCGGACGACGACGTCCTTGAGGCACTCGGTGCGCGGCCGCAGCTCCGGCGGGATCGAGGCGTAGCGCGGGTCCTCGGACTGCGAGAACTCCGTACCGTCCTCGAGGGCCGGCGGCGGGGTGTCGTACGAGCGGCGCCACAGCATGAACTGCTCCTCGCCGAACTCGGCGAGGGTCTGGGCCTTGTCCTTGCCCTGGAGGGCGCCGTAGTGGCGCTCGTTCAGGCGCCAGGAGCGGTGGACCGGGATCCAGTGGCGGTCGGCGGCCTCGAGCGCCATCTGCGCGGTGCGGATCGCGCGCTTCTGGAGCGAGGTGTGCACGACGTCGGGGAGCAGGCCGGCGTCCTTGAGCAGCTCACCGCCGCGGACCGCCTCCTTCTCGCCCTTTTCGTTGAGGTTGACGTCCACCCAGCCGGTGAACAGGTTCTTCGCGTTCCATTCGCTCTCGCCGTGGCGGAGGAGGATCAGCTTGTACGGTGCGTCGGCCATGCGTACGAGCCTAATGGACGCACCCGGCCGCCCGCGCGCGGTGTGGAGGGCGTGCGGAGGGGCCCCGATTGACGCCGCCCGTCAATCCAGTGGCCCCGCGGGACGCGCATCCGTAGGGTCCGAACTGTTCCAGAGACGCTTACGCCGCCGGGGGGATTCCGTATGTCCGTTGCCAGTCTGAGACGGGCCGCTCGAGAGAGCGTGTCGGGGCTTCCGCGCGAGTTCTGGTGGCTCTGGACGAGCACGCTGGTCAACCGGCTCGGGGCCTTCGTCGCCACATTCATGACCTTGTACCTGACCTTGGAGCGGGGCTATTCGGCCTCCTTCGTGGGACTTGTGGTGGCCCTGCACGGGCTCGGCGGTGTGGTGTCCTCGCTCGTCGCGGGCGTGCTCACCGACCGGCTGGGCCGGCGGCCCACGATGGTCGCGGCGCAGGCCTCGACCGCGTTCTCGGTGGCGCTGCTCGGCTTCATGGAGCACCCGGCGGCGATCGCGGTGGTGGCGGCGCTGGTCGGCATGACCTCGAACGCCTCGCGCCCGGCGGTGCAGGCGATGATGGCGGACATCGTGCGCCCCGAGGACCGGGTACGGGCCTTCGCGCTGAACTACTGGGCCATCAACCTCGGCTTCGCCGTCAGCGCGACCGTGGCGGGCTTCGTCGCCGAGTACAGCTACCTGGCCGGGTTCCTCGGCGAGGCGGCCCTGACGCTGGTCTGCGCGGTGCTCGTGTACATCAAGCTGCCGGAGTCGCGGCCGGAGAGGACGGCGGCGGAGAAGGCGGCCGCCGAGCCGGAGATCGGCCTGGGGACGGTGCTGCGCGACGGGCGCTTCATGGGTGTGGTCGGGCTGTCGTTCCTGATCTCGCTGATCTTCATGCAGGGCTCGTTCGGGCTGCCGCTCGCGATGGGCGCGGACGGGTTCTCCACGGCCGACTACGGCCTGGTGATCGGCGTGAACGGCCTGCTGATCGTGCTGCTGCAGATCCCGGTCACCCGGTTCATCGAGCGCCGCGACCCGCAGAAGCTGCTGGTCGTCTCGGCGCTGCTCGCCGGGTACGGGTTCGGGCTGACGGCCTTCGGCGGCTCGGTGTGGAGTCTGGCGCTGACCGTCTGCGTGTGGACGCTCGCCGAGATCATCAACTCGCCGACCCAGATGGGCCTGGTGGCGCGGCTCTCCCCGCTGCACGGACGCGGCCGCTACCAGGGCATGTACACGATGTCGTGGGCGGTGGCCTCGCTGGTGGCGCCGCTGATGGCGGGCTTCGCGATCCAGCACTTCGGCGCGGGCTGGCTGTGGGGCTCGACGGCGGTGCTGGGGACCATCGCCGCGGGCGGCTACTGGCTGCTGATGCGGAGCCTCCCCGAGGGTGAGGCGGAGGACGCCGACGCGCCCGGCACCGGACAGCTGCCCGAGGGCTCGGCCCAGGCCGCCACCACCGCTGCCTGAGGCGCCCCCCCCCCCCTCAAGGTCCCGCCGGGGCGCGCATCCGGGCCGACGCCGGCCAAATCCGGCCCCGCCGGCGTTTGAGGCGCGGGGGTCCGGGGGCGGCGCCCCCGGCAGCGGCGCCGCACGGCGTCTCCGGGGCCCCGCGCCACCGGGTCAGGCCGATGGCCGCGTCAAGTGCTTGAAGGCGTCCAGGTTGCGGGTGGACTCCCCCCGGGAGACCCGCCATTCGTACTCGCGTCGGATCGCTTCCGCGAACCCCAGCTCGAGCAGGGTGTTGAACGCGCCGTCCGCCGCCTCCAGGACCGTGCCGAGCAGCCGGTCCAGGTCCTCCGGGGTGATCACGGAGAGCGGGAGGCGGGCCGTCAGGTACACGTCGCCGAGCGCGTCCACCGCGTAGCCCATGCCGTAGAGCTTGAGGTTGCGCTCCAGCAGCCAGCGGTGGACGCCGGCCTCGTTCTCGTCGGGGTGGCGGATCACGAAGGCGTTGACCGACAGGGAGTGCTTGCCGACCTTGAGCGAGCAGGTGGTGCTCAGCTTGCGGGTGCCGGGGAGCTGGACGACGTACGTGCCCGGTGAGGGGCTCTCCCAGCTCAGTTCCGCGCCGGTCAGCGTCGCTTCGATGATCCCGGCGGTGTCAGCGTCAGCCATGGTGGGAGCGTACGTGACGGCGATGATCGTGCATCGCCGCGGTGTAAACGTCGGCCGTGCCGCTCGCGGCGGTGTCCCAGCCGAAGAACTGCGCGTGCCGGGCCGCGGCCGCGCCCATCGTGCCCGCGAGTCCGGGCTCGTCCACGAAGCGCCGCAGCTGGCGGGCGTAGTCCACGGGGTCGTGTCCGGGTACGAGGATGCCCGTCACCCCGTCGTTGACGGCCACGGGCAGCCCGCCGACGGCGGCCGCCAGTACGGGCGTTCCGGCGGCCTGGGCCTCGATGGCGACGAGCCCGAAGGACTCGCTGTACGAGGGCATGACCAGGACGGACGCCGCCCGGAACCAGTCGGCGAGCGCGTCCTGCGCCACCGGCGGGTGGAAGTGGACGAGGTCGGCGATGCCGAGGGTCGCGGCGAGCTTCTGCAGCTCTTCCGGCTTGGCGAGCCCGCTGCCACTGGGGCCGCCGACGACGGGCACGAAGAGGCGGGAGCGCAGCGCCGGGTCCCGGTCCACGAGTTCGGCGACGGCCCGCAGCAGGATGTCGGGGGCCTTGAGCGGCTGGATGCGGCCCGCGAAGAGCGGGATGACGGCGTCCTGCGGGAGACCGAGGCGGGCGCGGGCGGCGGCCCGGCCGTCGGCGACGGTGAAGCGGTCGAGGTTCACGCCGGGGTGGACGACGGCGACCTTGCCCGGGTCGGCGTCGTAGTGGCGGACGAGTTCGTCGGCCTCCTCGGCGGTGTTCGCGATGAGGCGGTCGGCGGCGGTGACGATCTGCGTCTCGCCGATGACGCGGGCGGCGGGCTCGGGGGTGTCTCCCTCGGCGAGCGCCGCGTTCTTCACCTTGGCCATGGTGTGCATAGCGTGCACGAGCGGGACGCCCCAGCGTTCCGCGGCGAGCCAGCCGACGTGGCCGGAGAGCCAGTAATGGGAGTGGACGAGGTCGTAGTAGCCGGGGCGGTGGCCGGCCCAGGCCTGCATCACGCCGTGGGTGAAGGCGCACAGCTGGGCCGGCAGCTCCTCCTTGGCCAGACCCTCGTACGGGCCCGCGTCCACGTGCCGTACGAGGACTCCGGGCGCGAGCTCGACGACGGGTGCCAGGCCCCCGGCGGTGGCCCGGGTGAAGATCTCGACCTCGATGTTGATCGCGGCGAGGCGCTTGGCCAGCTCGACGATGTAGACGTTCATTCCGCCGGCGTCGCCGGTGCCGGGCTGGTGCAGCGGTGAGGTGTGCACGCTGAGCATGGCCACGCGGCGCGGCTTGCGGTGGCCGCCGACGGCGGGCAGCCGCATCCGGGGCGGCTCGTGGCGGGTGGCGGAGCGGGCTGCGGCGATCCGCCCGCCGATGCTGCCGCCGATGCGGGACACGTACTGGCTCAAGGGAGCAGTTCCTCTCGCTCGGACGGCATGACGCGGGGAGCGCGGTCGGCGCCCTACTTAGGAGTGCAACCCGGATGGCCGTGTCCCGCATTCCGGGAGCGGGGGGATTCCTGAGCTGTTTGCCGGATTTTTATCGGGCGGGAGCGCTCCGCTTACTCTCTGCACATGGCTTCCCGCTCGACCCCTCCCCCTCGTCGCCCCGTCGGCACGGTGACGCGCGGGACGACGAACCCGAACCGTCTGCGCCGCATGGACCGCTGGATCGCGGCCACGCACGGGGCGGCGCTGCGGCGCGCGGACGATCCGGTCGCGGTGGACCTCGGCTACGGGGCCGCGCCCTGGACGGCGGTGGAGCTGCTGGCGCGGCTGCGGGAGGCGGCTCCGCGGGTGCGGGTGGTCGGCATCGAGATCGAACCGGCGCGGGTCGAGGGCGCGAAGCCGTACGAGCGGGAGGGGCTGAGCTTCCGGCACGGCGGGTTCGAGGTGCCGCTGGAGGGCGGGGTCCGGCCGCTGCTGATCCGCGCGGCGAACGTTTTGCGCCAGTACGACGAGGACCAGGTCGAGGCGGTGTGGGAGCGGCTGCGCGCGCGGCTCGCCCCGGACGGGCTGCTGGTGGAGGGGACCTGCGACGAGATCGGGCGGCGGCACGTGTGGGTCGCGTTGGGGCCCGAGGGAGCGCGCACGGTGACGTTCGCGACCCGGCTGGGCTCCCTGGAGCGCCCCTCGGACCTGGCGGAGAGGCTGCCGAAGGCGCTGATCCACAGGAACGTTCCGGGCGAGCCGGTGCACGCGTTCCTGCGGGATTTCGACCGGGCGTGGGCGGCGGCGGCCCCTTACGCCTCGTACGGGGCGCGGCAGCGCTGGATCCGCACGGCGCGGGCGCTGGCCGCGGACTGGCCGCTCGCGGACGGGCCCGTCCGGTGGCGGCAGGGGGAACTGACGGTGCGGTGGGAAGCGTTGAGGCCTTCGGAGTGACGTCGGGGCGTGCAGGGGGGTGACGTTGAGGGTTATAGGGGTGCCCGGGGCGACCGGGACGCATCGGGTGGATATCCACAAGGGTGTTGGAATTCACCGACACGTGGCACCATCCCGAAGGCAAAGACAAGTTACTGACGATTAGTCAATCCTGTGTCTGGGGGGACCATGAGGAAACGACGACGGGGATCGCTCGCCCTCACACTGCTCTGCGCGATGGCGCTGCTGGGTGCGCCCGGCCTGCTGGCCGGAACGGCGACCGCGGCACCGGAACCACAGGGCAAGACCCTCGATCAGGTCCGCAAAGACATAGAGGACCTCTACCGCGAGGCCGGCGCCGCCACGGACGCCTACAACCTGGCGGAGAGCGAGACCAAGACCCAGTCCGCCAAGATCGTCGAGATCGCCAAGCTGGTCGTCGCCGGCCAGGACCGGATCACCGGCCTGAAGAGCCGCGCGGGCGCGGCCGCCCGCGCCCAGTACCGCTCGGGCGGACTGCCGCCGGGCGCGCAGCTGGCCCTCAGCAACAACCCGACCCAGTTCCTGGACGGCTCCGACCGGCTGCGCCAGGGCGAGAAGGCCACCTCGGACCTGCTCTCCGAACTGAACCGGACCCAGACCGACTTGCAGCAGTACGCGAAGGACGCGAGCGCGCACTGGGAGACGCTGGAGGCCAACCGGATCAAGCAGGAGTCCTCGAAGAAGCAGATCGAGGAGAAGATCAAGGCGGCGGAGGAGCTCGAGAGCAAGCTGGAGGCCGAGCAGAAGGCCAGGCTGCTGCAGCTGGAGCAGGAAGCGCAGTACAAGGCGCAGACCGCCTGGCTGTCCTCGGGCGCGCTCAAGGACGCCACGGGCGCGGCGGCCACCGACGCGGGCAGGCGGGCCGTGATGTTCGCCGCCGCCCAGATCGGCAAGGCGTACGTGTGGGGCGCGGAGGGACCGGGCACGTACGACTGCTCCGGGCTGACCTCGCAGGCCTGGCTCTCGGCGGGCCGGCGGATCCCGCGGACCTCGCAGGAGCAGCTGCGGCTGCCGAAGGTCGAGATCAAGGACATGCGTCCGGGCGATCTGATCATCTACTTCGACGACGCGAGCCACGTCGGGATCTACGTGGGCGACGGCGCGATCATCCACGCCCCCCGTCCCGGGCGCAACGTCACGATGGCGGGCGCGGGCTCGATGCCGATCAAGGCTGTGGTCCGGCCGGACGCGTAAGGGGCCGGGCGGGGTCCGGTGGCCCGGGTGGGCTCTGATGGTCCGGGCAGGGCTCCCGTGGTCCGGGGCGTTACCGGGAGTCACCCGACGTCTCGGTGGGCGGGACGCCGTGCCCCGGCGCCGTGACGTTGGTCATTCGGCGACGCGGACTTTCCGCCGCGATGACGGCATATGCCGGAGCCTCCTGCCAGGCCCGGCATTCCGCTCTCCCCGCCCCGCCCGCTAGGGTCGCCCGGACGAGCGACCCCCCGAGGGGGCGGGAAGGAACCGGAGACGATGCCCGTACCCGTACCGCGGCAGAGGGACATCCCGGCCACCGAGAGCGGTCCGGGCGGCCAGCAGGCGCTCAACCTGCTGGTGATCGAGGACGACCCTGCCGGCGGCCTCACCGTCCCCGAGATCCTCGACGCCGACGGCCACCGCATCCGGCTGCGCAGCGCCCGCAACCTCACCGAGGCCGCCCGCCTGCTCACCCCGGACGTGCACTGCGTCCTGCTCGACCTCGCGCTCCCCCACGGTCCCGCCGCCGGCCCGGCCGACGGCACCGACCCGCTGGGAGCCCTGCGCCAGGTGCTGCGCATCGCCCCCCGGCACGCCGTCCTCGTCCTCACCTCCGAGGGGGACGCGGAGCGCGCCGCGGAGGCCGTACGCGTCGGAGCCCAGGACTTCCTCTTCCGCGACGAGCTCGACGGGCGGCTGCTGAGCCGTGCCATCCGCTACGCGGTGGAGAGGAAGCGGGCGGACATCGCCCAGTACAAGCTTGCAGAATCGAAACTGCGGGCCCAGGAGAACGCCCGCCTGGAGCGCGGCCTGCTCCCGCACCCGCTCCTGGAGGGCTCCGACCTCCGCTTCGCGGCCCGCTACCGCCCGGGCCGCAGCCGCGCCCTGCTCGGCGGGGACTTCTACGACACGGTCCGCACCCCCGACGGCTACGTCCACGCCATGATCGGCGACGTCTGCGGCCACGGCCCGGACGAGGCCGCCCTGGGCGTCGAGCTGCGCATCGCCTGGCGCGCGCTGACCCTGGCCGGACTGTGCGGGGACGACCTGCTCTCCACCCTCCAGGAGGTCCTCGAAGTCGAGCGGCCCTGCGAGGAGATCTTCGCGACGCTGTGCACGGTGGACATCGCCCCGGACGGCCGCCGCGCCGGCCTGTGCCTGGCGGGCCATCCGGCGCCGCTGATATCCAGGCCGGGCCGGCCCGCGCGACTGCTCCCGTACGAGAACAGCGGTCCGGCGCTCGGCCTGCTGCCCCGGGCCCGCTGGCCGCGCCGCCAGGTCGAGCTGGGCGGCACGTGGAGCCTGATGATGTACACCGACGGCCTCATCGAGGGCCGCATCGGCCCCGGCCGGGAACGCCTCGGACAGGACGGCATGGTCGAGATGATCAACCGCCACCTGGACGACGGGCTGAGCGGCGAAGGCCTGCTCGAAGCTTCCGTGACCGAGGCCCGCCGCCTCAACGGCGGCGAACTGACGGACGACGTCGCCGTCGTCCTCCTCTCCCGCGCGGAGGGCTGAACGCCGGAGGCGGGGCCTCGCGGACCCGGAGGCGGCCCCGACAGCAGCGCCGGAGAGGGGTGTGGCCCTCTCCCCCGCTACCGTCCGCCGTTGTAGGGCCCGTACGGACCGTCGCTGCTGCTGCCGCCGCTGCGCCGGCCGCCGCCCGAGACCTGCTTGAGCGCGGGCCGCACGTCGACGAAGAACACGATGCTGGCGACCAGGCCGGCGATCTCCAGGAAGAGCATCCCCAGGAAGAAGTCCACGAGGACGGTGACTCCGAGGATGACCAGCCAGAAGGTCTTGGTCTGCTTGTCCGCCGCGCGGTACGCGTCCTCGCGGGCCATCAGCGCCAACACGAAAGCCGCGACGGCGAGCCCGAGCATGGCGTATCCGAGCAACGGCAGAACCCCGTTATCGAACCCGTTCATCAACATCGCCTGACCGCCTTCTCACGCCTCGCACGCCGGATGCCGCCTGCCTCAACGCTACCGGCATAGCCCGTTTCACAAACACCAACGGACCGGACACCCGTCGGGTGCCCGGTCCGCCGCGCCGTTCTCAGCTCTCGTCGGCCGGCTCCGCGGCGGCCTTCTTGGCCGCGGACTTGCGCGCGGTCGCCTTCTTCGCCACCGGCTTCTCCTCGGCGGCGGCGGTGTCCTGCGCGTCCGCCTGCGCCTGCGCCGGGACCTCGGGCTCCGGCTCCACGACGACGGCGATGTCGACGATCTCCTCGGAGACCTCGCCGCGCCACGCCCGCACGGCCTGCTCGCCGTGCTCGGCGACCTTGTCGTAGGCCTCCTTGGCCTTGACCGCGTACTCGGCGGCCACGCCGACCCCGCGCAGCGCCAGGTCCTGAGCGGTCTCCCCGAGCTTCTTCGGGTCGATCGCGCCGAGCACCTCGACGACCTTGGCGGTGACCGCCTCCTGCGCCTCCTTGGCCTTCTCCTGCACGACCTTCGGGTCGGTGTTCTTCACTGCCTCGATGCGCGCGGGGGCCTCGGCGCGCAGCTGCTCGATGAGCCCGGGCACCTTCTTGGCCTGCTGCGCAGCGAGGTCTGCGGTGCCGGCCACGAAGTAGAGCGGGGTCGGGTCGGTGAGGGTCTTCTTCAGGTCATCGGCGATGGCCATGTGCTGGTCCTCCCGGATCACAGTCTCAGTTCGTGTGGGTCGTATCGGCACCGGAGCCGTCGCTCGGCTCCGCGGCCTCGGCATCGGCCTCGGCGGCGTTCTCCTTGCGGAAGGACTCGTAGATCTGGAGCAGCACTTGCTTCTGCCGCTCGCTGATCGACGGATCGGCGAGGATCACGGCCCTCGTCTCCACCTCGTCCCGGTCCCGCTCGTCCAGGATTCCGGCCTGCACGTAGAGCGTCTCGGCGGAGATCCGCAGCGCCTTGGCGAGCTGCTGCAGGATGTCCGCGCTCGGCTTGCGCAGCCCGCGTTCGATCTGACTGAGGTACGGATTCGACACCCCCGCCGCATCGGCCAGCTGCCGCAGCGAAAGCTGCGCCTGCCGCCGCTGCTCGCGCAGGTACTCGCCGAGGTTCCCGACGTTGAGCGATGCCATACCCCGATCCTGCCGCACCTTGCTAACTATTGCAAGCACCCGCTTGCAATAGCTCCCACTCCCCGGGCCGGACCGGCACCACCCACCCGGATCCACCTCACCGGAAAACCTTGATGACGGCCCACGCGGCGCTGCCCTAGCGTTCCGCACATGACCACCCCGGACAGCACCGACCCCGACGCCGTGACCGTCCAATGCCGCGACACCCAGGCCGTCGGTGTGGAGTTCCGCGAGCGGTCCGGTCCCGACTCCGACTGCGTGCGCTACACGGTCGAGCTCCGCGCTCCGGGTCTGAGCGCTCGCGTCGACGAGGTCGTGGCCTGGGTCCCGGACAGCGAGCTCACACGGTTCCTGGAAGGACTGGCATCGGACTACCGCGGCTGGGACGGCGAACGGAGCTGGCAGACCTACGACCGGGACCTGGCCGTCTCCGCCGTGTTCCGGTCCGGCGGATACGTCGGCCTGACCTGGACCCTGAGGCCGTGGCGGAGCACCGAGGGCGGCTGGACCGCCTCGGTGACCACGTGGCTGGAGGCCGGGGAGCAGATGTCGTCCTTGGCCGCCGCCGTCCGGCACTTCCTGGAGGGGTGAGCGGCGATGTCGATGGTCGAGCTGTTGCCCGGGGTTGGGGTGGGGCTGCCCGGGGTTGGGGTGCTGCGGTTCGGGGTGGGGGGTGGTCGGGTGCGGGAGGTGTTGGGCGGGCTCGGGGAGGTGTGTTCCGGCGTGGACGGGGTTGCGGATGCGGCTTGGGGGTACGGCGTGTCGTGGGGTGATGTTCAGGTGATCGCCCACGCGGGGCCTCCGGACCCGGAGTGGATCGGGGAGCCCGGTGGGGCTCCGTTCGCGGGTGTGGCGGTGAGGCGGTTCGGCCGGGGGTCGGGCCCGCGCGGCGGACAGCCGCGGTGGTACGGGCCGGCGGAGGTGTCCGTCGTGCTCGGTGACGTCGACCTGTTCGGGTACCCGGCCGACGAGGTGGCCCGGGCCCTCGGGGAGCAGGGGCGCGATCCGCGGCTCGGGCTGCCGTTCCGGAGCGCGCCGCCCGGCGGGTACCTGCCCTCGGCCGCCCTGCGGGACGCCCCGGCGGAGAGCCGTGGGCAGGTACCCGAGCCCGATCTCGACGCGTACGCCGACATGTGGACCACCGGACGGGAGCACTGGCTGCTCGAGGAGACCGGCAGCGGCGGCCATCTGATCGTCACGAAGGGCGATCCACCCATGTACCTGACCGTCTGCCACGAGGAACTGGGCGAACAGATCATCGCCCGGATGCTCGCGGCCGGCGTGGAGGTCGTCCCCTCATGACAGCCCCCTCGGCCCCCGGCCCCGCGCGCGGCCGCCACCGGCCCGCCGTGCTCCTCGCGCTGACCGCCGTGCTCCTCGTACCGCCCGTGCTCTTCTGGTACGCCACCGCGCAGAGCGCCCTCCACAACAAGAGCGCCACCGACTGGCAGGGCAATCACCGGACGAAGCTGGGGCTCCAGCGCACCGGGCTGGTGATCGGCGGCCTGCCCACCGTCGGGGCGCTGGTGGGCTGGATGTGCGCGACGCTCTCGGGTCGCCGCACCGGCCTGTGGACGGCGACCGGCGCGCTGATCGGGACCCTGGTGATGTGGGCCCTCGCCTTCGTCGGCATCCTCGTTTCCCTCAGCAGCCTCGAGTTCCTCTTCTGAGCGGCAAGCAGACGCTTACGCCGGCGCCGTCGCGATGACCACCGTCGCGTAGTACTCCTCCGAGGTCACCGCCCGCACGGACAGGCCCGCCGCCGTCAGGGCCGATGCCGTGACCGGGGACTGGCGGGCGCTCGTCTCGATCAGCAGCCGGCCGCCCGGGGCCAGCCAGGGCGGGGCGCCCGCCGCCACCCGGCGGTGGATGTCCAGGCCGTCCGCGCCGCCGTCCAGGGAGACGGCCGGTTCGTGGTCGCGGGCCTCCGCCGGCAGCAGGCCGATCTCGCCGGTCGGGACGTACGGGGCGTTGACGACGAGCACGTCCACCCGCCCCCGGAGCTCCCCGGGGAGGGCGGCGTAGAGGTCGCCCTCCCAGACCCGCCCCCCGTACGGGGCCACGTTGCGGCGGGCGTACGCGAGCGCGACCGGGTCGATGTCCGCCGCGTGCAGCTCGGCGCCGGGCACCTGCGCGGCCACGGCCGCGCCCAGCGCGCCCACTCCGCAGCACATGTCCACGACCACCGCGCCGGGCCGGGCCAGCGCCACCGCCTCCTGCGCGAGGAACTCGCTGCGCCTGCGCGGTACGAAGGCCCCCTCGCCCACCTCCATGCGCAGACCGCAGAACTCCGCCCAGCCGACGACGTGTTCCAGCGGTTCGCCCGCCACCCGCCGGGCCACCAGAGCGGCCAGCTGCCCCTCGTCCGCGGCGGCGGCGCTCAGCAGCTCCGCCTCCTCCTCCGCGAAGACGCAGCCGGCCGCGCGCAGGGTTTCCACCAGTGTTGCCAAGTACCTCAGTCCTCAGATTTCCACGCACACGACGGTCGCACAGCCGGACAACCGGACAGCCGGACAGCCGGACAGCCGGACAGCTTCAGAAGATGTCCGGGCACCACGGCCGACGGGCCGTGCGGAACACCGCGTCCGCGAGCGCGAGCGCGCCCGCACGCTCCTCGGTGATCTCGCCGAGCGCGCCCAGCCGCACCGCCGACTCGTCGCCGAGGTAGAGGGACCCCAGCGTGGACACGTCCAGCCGCAGGTCGGCCGGCTCGTCCGTGCGTACGCAGTCCCCCGCGCCCGCGTCCAGCCGGTAACGCCCGCCCGCCGGACCCGCCTTGTCGGTGACCTCCAGGACGAGCACCCCGGGCACGGCGTACGTCCGCGCGCCCAGGGCCCGTACGACGTCCAGGATCCGCAGCCACAGCAAGTCGGCCGAGGTCACCAGGCGGGCGGCGCGCGGGTCGGGCAGCAGCCGGGCGACGAGGTCGTCGGGGGCGCGGTAGCCGGTGCGGACCTTCATCACCCAGTCGATGGAGCACAGGAACCGCCACAGCGCCCGCTCCGCCTCCGGGCCGATGGCGATCAACTGCCGTACCTGCACGGTGTTCAGCGGCACCTTGGCATCGGTCCAGTGGTCGTCGGCGGTGTACCGGACCAGGCCGGCCACCTCACCCTTCGCGGTGCGGTACACCGCGTGGAAGGACGGCGTGTACGGGTTGTGGGACATCGTCTCCGCGCCCGTGGTCACCCGCCACCAGCGGGCGTCGCGGCTCACCACGCCGGGCGTGGCGGCCCGCAGCCGCTCGTGCAGGGCCGGGCCGAGTTCCCGTACCGCGGCTTCGTCCACGAGGTCGATCCTCCCGCCGTCCCCGGGGACGGCGGCACGCGGGTCGAGCCCGGTGCGCGCCACGTCGATCTCCCACTCCGAGACCGAGGTGGCGGGCCCGTACCCGTACCGCCCGTAGATCGGGTACTCGGCGGCGATCAGCGTCGACAGCACGTCACCGCGCGCGTGCGCGGCGGCCAGCTCGGCGGCCATCATCCGGGTCAGCAGGCCCTGGCGGCGGTGCGTGGGCGCCACGGTCACGTTCGTGATGGCGCTCGACGGTACGAACGCCCCGCCGGGCACGGTCAGTTCCTGCTCGAAGGAGCGGAAGGTCGCCACGCACCGGCCGGTGTCCGCGTCGAACGCGCCCTGGGTCCGGGCGCAGTCGACGTACCCGGCCAACTGGGCCTGGTCCTCGGCCGTGGGATGTGCCGCGTTCAGAAAACCGGTCTGCTGGGCGCGGAGCCACACGGGAAGTTCGGATGCGGCGATCGGCCGGACGTCAGCGCTCATAGCGACCCACGCTAATCGGCCCGGCCCGCCCCCGTCGCCCGGATTTCCCGCGGCCGCCGCCCGGGACCGGTCGGGGCCGCTCAGGCCAGCAGGTCGTCCACCTGCGCCTCGCCCTCGCGGTAGCGCCGGGTGATCTCCGCGCTGCAGTCGTCCGCCGTGCGCTGGAGCTGCTGGCGGCGCCGCGAGACCTGCTGCTCGTAGCGCACCAACCGGCCCATGCCCTCGTGGAGTTCCTCGTCCGTGCGGGCGCCCAGGTCGGACAGCTCGACGTCGGAGAGCATCTCGGCCGCCAGCAGCCGGTACTCCTCGCCGTGCGGGGTGCCGAGCGTGACGTGCCGGGCGGAGGCGCTGCGGCTGGACGGGGCGTCCGCGAGGATCTCCGAGAGCCGGTCCACCACCGGCGCCTCGGGGTCCGTACGCCGGGCGAGCTCCGCGCGCAGGATGTCGATGCGGCCGTGGAGCAGCCGGCGTACGTAGCTCAGGTCGGCCTCGTCGCGCTGTGCGTCGCGGCGCAGCGCGCGCAGCTCCGGCAGGCCGAGCGCGGTGGTCACCGCGGGCGGGGCGTCCGCGGCGCCGGTGCGCTGCACCGGCGGGCGCGGCGCCGGCAGCTCGGCGGCCGCCCCGCCCGCACCGTGCCCGGCGGATGGCGCGGGTACGGCTGCCGCGGCGGATGCGGCGGGTGCGGATGCAGCGGGTACAGAAGCAGGTGCGGAGGTACCAGAGATGTTCATGCGTTCGTGTCCGTCCCCTCGACCGGTGCTGGGGGCACCGCCTGCGTGCATCGTGCCACTCTCCGTGGTGCCGGTGCAGTCCCACTCCACCCGATCGGCCCCGGACGGGTGCACGGCTGGTACACAGGTGGTATGCGAGCAGTGGTGCAGAGAGTGGACGGCGCGAGCGTCGTGGTGGCGGGCGAGACCGTCGGGGAGATCGTCGGCGAGGGACTGTGCGTCCTGGTGGGGGTGACCCACGACGACACCCCGGAGAAGGCGGCGCTGTTGGCGCGCAAGCTGTGGTCGGTGCGCATCCTGGAGGCCGAGAAGTCCTGCAGCGACGTCAACGCGCCGCTGCTGGTGATCTCGCAGTTCACGCTCTACGGAGACGCCCGCAAGGGCCGGCGCCCCACGTGGAACGCGGCCGCGCCCGGCCCGGTCGCCGAACCGCTCGTCGACGAGGTCGTGGCACAGCTGCGGGAGCTGGGCGCGACGGTGGAGACGGGCCGGTTCGGTGCGGACATGCGCGTCTCGCTGACCAACCACGGCCCGTTCACCATCGTCATCGACATCTAGGCCCTCGCCTACGGGGCTACGACGACCTCCTGCGCGGCGGCCGTCTTCCCGACCAGCAGCGGCGCGTCCACCGGGACGTTGCGCTTGACCAGCGCGAGCGCGATCGGGCCGAGCTCGTGGTGGCGGACCGAGGTGGTCACGAAGCCCAGCTGGCGGCCCTCCTCCCCGTCCGCGGCGAGCCGTACGGGCGTGCCGTGGGCCGGGAGGAGCACGTCGGAGCCGTCCAGGTGCAGGAAGACCAGCCGGCGCGGCGGCTTCCCCAGGTTGTGGACGCGGGCCACGGTCTCCTGGCCCCGGTAGCAGCCCTTCTGCAGGTGCACGGCGGTGCCGATCCAGCCCAGCTCGTGCGGGATGGTGCGGTGGTCGGTCTCCAGGCCGAGCCGCGGGCGGTGCGCCTCGACGCGCAGGGCCTCGTACGCGAGCAGGCCGGCGGCCGGGCCGTGCGAGGCGGCGAAGGCCTCCAGCTCGGCGCGGGGCAGGAAGACGTCGCGGCCGTGCGCGGTCTCCCGTACGGCGTGCTCTTTGGCGACCTCGGCGATGGAGCCGGCCGGCAGGTGCACGACGGCGAAGTCCGCGGTGGCGTCGGCGACTTCCACCCGGTAGAAGAACTTCATCGACTCCAGGTAGGCGATCAGCGCCTCCTGGGTGCCGGGCTCCACGTGCATCCACGTGGTCTCGCCGTCGTCGACGAGGTAGAGCGCGTGCTCGATGTGCCCGTTCGCGGAGAGGATCAGTGCCTCGGTGGCCTGGCCGGCCGGAAGCTCGGTGACGTGCTGAGTGATCAGCAGGTGCAGCCAGCTCAGCCGGTCCGGGCCGGTGACGGTGACGACCCCGCGGTGGGAGAGGTCGACGAAGCCGCGGCCGTCGGCGAGGGCGCGCTGTTCTCCGTACAGCTCTCCGTAGTGGGCGGCGACGCCCTCGTCGCGGCCTTCGGCCTGGACGGCGCCGGGGAGATGGAGCAAGGGGCTGCTGGTCATGCCACCCAGCCTACGACCCTGCCGCGGGCGAACCTAGGCCGTGCCGTCCCGGTGCTTGGCGGCGCACTTCTTGCAGAGTCCGAAGATCGCGAAGTGCTTCATGTCGGTCTCGAAGCCGAAGGTGGTGCGGAGCTTGGCCGTGAACTCGGCGGCGATGTCCACGTCCGCCTCGATGACGTCGGTGCAGTCCCGGCAGACCAGGTGGATGTGGTGGTGCCGGTCGGCGAGGTGGTACGTGGGGGCCCCGTGCCCGAGGTGGGCGTGCGAGACCAGCTTCAGCTCCTCCAGGAGCTCCAGCGTGCGGTAGACCGTGGAGATGTTGACCCCGGAGGCCGTCTTGCGCACCTCGACGAGGATCTCGTCCGGGGTCGCGTGCTCCAGGGCGTCGACGGCCTCCAGCACGAGCTGACGCTGCGGGGTCAGGCGGTATCCGCGCTGGCGCAGGTCGCTCTTCCAGTCGCCGGTTTCGGTCTCGGCGCTGTCCGTGCTGTCGGTGGTCACCACCCGGCCAGTGTAGGCCTCGGTCCGGGCCGCCCCAACTGTCCGTCCGCCCCTAGGACGCGGGGGAGCCCCCTACGGCTGCTGCCGCGGGGGGCTCGTCCGCGTTCGCGGGACCGCCGGGGCTCAGCGGAAGAAGGCGATGCCGTCGTCCGGCATGTCCGGGAGGTTGCGCGCCATCTCGGCGACCTCCTCGGGGGTGACGACCTTCTTGAGCTGGGCCGACATGTACGGGCGCAGCTCGACCTCGGGGGTGGTCTTCTCGCCGACCCACATCAGGTCGCCCTTGACGTAGCCGTAGAGCCGCTTGCCGCCGCTGTGCGGACGGGAGCCGGCGGTACGCGCCACCGCGTCCGTGACCAGGTCGATCTGCGGCTTCTGGGCGGCGAGGTCGCCGTACCAGATCTCCACGACGCCGTGGTCGCGGACCATGACCATCTCGACCCGGCGGTCGCTGTCGATGCGCCAGTAGCCGGACTCGGACTCCAGCGGCCGCACCTTGTTGCCCTCGGCGTCGAGGACCCAGGTGTGCGAGTGGTACTCCAGGAAGTCCCGGCCGTCGTGGGTGAAGACGACTTCCTGGCCGAAGTTGCACTTCTCCTCACCGGGGAAGTCGAAGACGCCTGCGCCTTCCCAATTGCCCAGGAGGAAGGCGAGGGGGACGAGGCTCGGGTTCAGGTCGGACGGGATCTGGATCATGAATGGCTGCTCAGGCGATCTGTGGGAGGGGTTCCGGTATCCGGGCGGGCGTCGGCCGATCGGAAGATCAGCGCTGGCCCTGGTACAGCTTCTTCACGGCCAGTGCGGCGAAGGCCAGCGTACCGACGGCGATCAGGGCCAGCAGGGAGGTGAAGACTGCCTCAAGCACGGGGTGCTCCTCGGAGTGTGGGTGGCGTTACGGGGCCGGTCCCCAAGCCTACTGGCCTGGGGACCGGCGCACTCTGTGAGGTAGCCCGTACGACGGGCACCGCGTTGCGACCGGCTCAGCCGAGCAGCTGGTGCTGGAGGATCACCGTCTGGTGGAACGGCACGGTCGCCACCTCGCCCTTGCGGGTCTGGAGGATGATGCCGACCACGTCACCGGAGCGGATGCAGCCGACCTTGGCCTGCTCGTCGCCGAACGGGGCCGTCTCCGTGTAGACCGAGACGTCGGAGAGGGAGGGCACGGACTGGGCACCCTTGGCCTTGGTCCAGTCCACGTCCGCGATGGTGCGGGTGCCCTTCAGCTGCATGGACGTGTTGCAGCCCTTGAAGGTGTCCGCGAAGCCGGAGGCGTGGAACCGCAGCAGGTAGATACGGGTGCGGGTGCCGTCCGGGGTGGTCCAGCCACGGCCGACGATCTGGCGCAGTCCTTCGTTGCCGAACCGCTCCTTCATCTTCTCGCGCTCGACGTCCTCGTACTCCGCCAGGAAGGTGTCCGTGGTCACCACCTCGTCCTTCTCCAGCTTCAGCGTGGAGTCGGGGGTGGAACCGGTGGGCGGCGGCAGGAGGAGCTGGGTGAGGCCGGCGTAGTGGATGCCGTCCTTGTTGTCCTTGGCGAACGGCAGGGCGGCGCCCGGCGGCAGCGCCGGCTTGGACAGCGCCGGGTACACCCAGCGGCCGTCGTCCTTGGTGGACAGGCCCGGGATGTCGGTGCGCTCGGGCTGGGTGATCCCGTACGCGACTCCCGTGCCGACGGCGGCGAAGACCAGGACGGCGGCGGTCCAGCGCAGCGCGGCGAACAGCTTGCGGCGGTCCTTGGGCGCGGCCGGGACCTCCGGGGCGGCGAAGGGGTTCGACCGGACCGCCTCGGCGGGCACGGCGTCCTGCGCCTCGGCCACGGTGGTCTCGGCCACGGTGGTCTCGGCCGCGGGGGTCTCGGCCGCGGGGGCCGGCGCCTGGGCGGGCACGGTGGGCTCGGGGGCGGGCACGGCGAGCGCGTCCGTGGCCGCGGCGGGCTGTGCCGCGGCGTCCTCGGGGGCCGCCGGCGCGGTTCCGGTGGTGTTCTGCTCGGTCACACGGACTCCCCGGGGGACTTCAGGTGGCTCATCTGGTTCTTGAAGAACGCGACGGCGTCGGAGTTCGAGAAGGGCTTGGGCCCGTAGGCGCGGAAGGTGACCATCACGTCGCCCTCGACGGCGACGCAGTCGATCGAGTCGATCTTTTCCTTCTTCTCCTGGCCGATCGCCAGCAGCGAGCACTTGGCGTCCGGGAAACCGTCCACCTTCGGTGCCTCGCGGTCGTCGCCCGAGAGTTCGAGGAGCTTCTTGCTGATCTCGGAGAACTTGCCCACGGCGCCGGGATCGGCCTGCATGATGCGCACCTCGGCGACCCAGCCCTGGCCCTCCTTGGCGTAGCTGCGCCCGGCCAGACCCTTGAGCTTCAGCTCGGCCAGCGCCTCGTCGCGCTTCTTGCGGTCCGAGCTGGACAGGCCGCCACGGGCTTCCTTGAAGCCCTCGACCGCCTTTTCCCCGGAGACGAAGAAGTTGTTGCCGTCCTGCTCCAGGTCCGGGCCCGGTGAGAAGCCGGACGGAAGGGGCAGCAGCTTGCCCGAGAGGTCGTTCGCCGGGACGGAACCGGGCTCGGCGGACTTCTCCAGCCGCCCGCCCAGGGGCGCCCAGTAAGCGGTGGGCGCGTCCCGGTCGGCGTCCGCGACCGCGGCGGACGCCCAGACGCCACCGCCCACGAGGGCGGCCACGGCGACGATGCCGGCGACCAGGGCGACCGCCTTGCGGTTGACCTTGCGCGCGGGCTTCACCGGCGCGACGGGGTACGGGACCTCGACCGGGGCCTCGACTGGAGCCGCGGCCGGGGCCTCGACCGCATCGGGCGCCGCCGGGACCTCGGCCGAAACCGCGGTCACGTCGTTCTGCGGCTCGGTCACAGTCGCTCCAGCTGTCGCTTGGCCAGGTCCACGACGTCGCCCTCGTCGATCTTGCCCCGGTTGTTCACAAAGTGGATGTCGATCACGATGTCGCCGCGGCGGGCGATGGCCCGCGCGGAGCGCATGGGGAGGTATCCCGGCTTCTCGTCGGCCTCCGAGTCCACCCAGACGTGCCCGAGGTCCGAGGGGAGACCCGGAATGGCCACACCGCTGTTGCCCGCGTGCTTCTTCTCGGGCATGTAGCTGGACTGGCCGACCTGGTAGTCGTCCGCCCCGTCACGGTCGTTGAACTGCAGCAGCTGCACGACGACGAAGGTGTGGTCGCCCTCCGCCCAGCTCACCGACGCGAGCCGGCGGACCTTGGTGCGCACGAGGTTGCGCAGCATGTAGTCCGGCTCCTCGAACTCGGTGGAGACGGAGTCGGCGGTGTCGTAGCCCGCACCGTCCACCTTCGCTCCGCCCGGCGCCTCGATCAGCAGCTTGGCGAGGTCGTCGTCCGTCTTGTGCCAGCGGTTGGCGTTGATCGTCTTGTTCGTGGTGGCGTCGTCGGGCGCGAGCGCCTTCGGGGACACCAGGCCGGCCTGCGCCAGCGGTGCCAGCGGCGTCGGTTCGCGGTCGATCTGGACCGCGTAGCCCGTGACCGTTCCCGCCAGGACGCCGAGTACGACGGCGCCCGCGATCAGGAGGACCGTACGGCCTCCGCGACGGCGCCGGGGACCGGCCGCGGCAGGGTCCGGAGTGCCCGCTTCCGCGGCGCTCTCCTCCTCTTTCCGCTGGTCGGGAAGGTTCTGTTCGTGTTCCAAAAGAAGTCCCCCCACAGGACTGGTGTCGCGGGTCGATTGACCGCGCACAGAGATGACACCTTGCTGCGGAAGGATGTTGTACGCACGCTTATTACATTTTTATATCGACGGGTTTCAATCCTCTGGACGCCGCTTTCCATCCAGTTCGTCCCACCACTCGTCGGACTTCGCGTCGCCCGAGGGGTCGTCCCACCAGCGGTCGTCCGGCCCGCGCCGGTTCGCGACCATCGCGGCGACCGGCGGGATGACCATGGCGACCACGCACAGCGCGACCGCGGCCTCGACCGACAGCAGGCGCACGAAGGACCAGGCGGAGACGAAGAGGAACAGGCATCCGCCCATGAGCAGGAAGTAGGCGCGGCGCCGCCGGGCGTACATGCCTTCAGGGTAGAGCCGAAGCCGGGCGGTGCGAAGGCCCCCGGGGGTCCCGGAACGGCCGCCCGGGCGGCGTCCCGGAACGGCGCGAAGGGCCGCACCCCGATCCAGTGGCGTCCAACCCCCGGGGGTGCGGCCCTTCGGCCGGTCATACGGTCACACAGGTGCGGTGCTCAGACCGCGATCGCCACGTCCGTCACGCCGCCGGACTCGACGACGACCACGGCGCGGTCCGCCTGGGCGCCGGGCACGAGCGCCCGCAGCGTCCAGGAGCCCTCGGCCGCGTAGAAGCGGAACTGGCCGGTCGCCGAGGTCGGGACCTCGGCGGTGAACTCGCCGGTCGAGTCCAGCAGGCGGACGTAACCGCTGATGGGCTCGCCGTCCTTGGTGACCTGACCCTGGATGGCGGTCTCACCGGGCTTGAGCGTGGCGAGGTCGGGCCCGCCGATCTGTGCTCCACACATGTTCTCTGTCCTGTCCTAGAGAGGTATGACTACGGGCGTCGCGTGCCCGGAAGGCTGGGTGCCCCGAACTACTTGTTGGCGCCGAGCTCGATCGGCACGCCGACCAGCGAGCCGTACTCGGTCCACGAACCGTCGTAGTTCTTGACGTTCTCCTGGCCCAGGAGCTCGTGCAGCACGAACCACGTGAGCGCGGAGCGCTCGCCGATGCGGCAGTAGGCGATGGTGTCCTTCGCCAGGTCGACCTGCTCGGCCGCGTAGAGGGCGGTGAGCTCCTCGTCGGACTTGAAGGTGCCGTCGTCGTTGGCGTTCTTCGACCACGGGATGTTGCGGGCGCTCGGGATGTGACCCGGACGCTGCGACTGCTCCTGCGGGAGGTGCGCCGGCGCGAGCAGCTTGCCGGAGAACTCGTCGGGCGAACGGACGTCGACCAGGTTCTTCGTGCCGATCGCGGCGACCGCGTCGTCACGGAAGGCGCGGATCGAGGTGTCCTGGGCCTTGGCCTTGTACTCGGTGGCCGGGCGGTTCGGGACCTCGGTGCCGTCGACCAGGTCGCGGGAGTCGAGCTCCCACTTCTTGCGGCCGCCGTCGAGCAGGCGGACGTCCTGGTGGCCGTAGAGCTTGAAGTACCAGTAGGCGTAGGACGCGAACCAGTTGTTGTTGCCGCCGTAGAGGACGACGGTGTCGTCGTTGGAGATGCCCTTGGCGGAGAGGAGCTTCTCGAAGCCCTCCTGGTCCACGAAGTCACGGCGGACCGGGTCCTGGAGGTCGCTCTTCCAGTCGATCCGGACGGCGTTGGTGATGTGGTTCTTGTCGTAGGCGGACGTGTCCTCGTCCACCTCGACGATGACGACGTTGGCGTCGTTCAGGTGGGCCTCGACCCAGTCGGCGTCTACGAGGACGTCGCTGCGGCTCATGGTGTTCTCCTCCGGGGCAGTGTGCGGCGGGGTGGTGCTGGTGGTGCGGGGTGCGTGCTTCCGGGTACTCCCCCAGCTACCGCTGGGAGGTGCCCCCTTGCAGATCCTGTTGCGGGGAGGCGTCAGGAGGGCGGGAGGCACAGGTGGTCACACGGGAAAGCGGAAGGCCGTCGTCCGGCTATGGAGCGGGATGCGCTCACACGTCACATGGATCGACAGAGCATGGCGGCGACGCGACACAGGTCTACTGCCCGTCGCTTCGTGAGGTCCGCCTGCTGATGCTTCATAGCCATGGATCGTAGGGACGAATCGGCCGCCCTGTCACCGCCGTGTCATATTCCGAGACAGGATCGTCCGAATAGTGGGATCGGATGAGGGTGGACCGCCCCGCCACCGGCTCCGGGGCCCCTCGTACGACCCCTCCCATCTGCGGGTCGGACCGACCCGTCTCACTATCCGGCCAGAGCCAGATTCGTGCCGCCCACCGTCAGGTGGACTCCGGCCTCGTCGGAGGTCAGCGCGGTCAGCTGGATCCCGGACGGCAGACCGTCGAGCCGCCGGTCGAAGTCGGTCTTCTTGCGGATCGCGGTCTCGATCCCGGGGATCCCCTCGCCCGGCACCTCGTCGGCGCGCACGCGGACGATCTTGGAGCCCTTGCCCTCCTTGGCGTCGACCAGGGAGATCGTCGACACCACGCTGCGGGTGACCGTCCTGCCGAGGAACTCCACGCTCGCGCTGACCTTCACCTTGCCCGGCGCCCCGCCGTAGGTGACCGTCACGCCGGGCTGCGCGGCCGCGCTCAGGTCCGCGTACGTGATGAGCGTCGACCCGTCGGCCCGCGCGGCGGTGCCGCCGCTGTAGTCGTCGTTCAGCTTCACCCCGTGGAAGGTGACGGCGAGCTGGGACAGGCGCGTCCTGCGGCCGTCCGTGGTCGCCACGTCGAGGCCGGCCACCTTCAGGTCGACCTCGTCCAGGTCACCGGAGAGCGCCTGGGTCAGGAAGGGGAACCCGTGGATGTCCACGTCCACACCTCCCGGCAGGCCCTGGCGGGCCTGGATGCGGTCGGCCAGCCGGTTCTCGGCATAGCCGACCGCCCAGCGGTCGAACCCGACGAACAGGCCGCCGAGGACCACTCCGATGATGACTACGACACGCAGGACACGCACGTGCCCACCCCCATGAAGATCGCGGTACGAGCTGTCTAGTGGACCATGACCGGCCGTGAGAGCGCCGTGAACATGCCATCGAGGGGGGTGGGCACGGGGTGCGGGTGCGGGTGCGGGGCGCGGGGCCTCAGCCCACCACCCGGCCGATCAGGTAGACCGCCGGGGCCGACGCGGCCAGCGGCAGCGCGACACCGGCCGTCATGTGGACGAACTTCGACGGGTAGTCGTACGCCGCCACGCGCAGCCCGATCAGCGCGCACACCCCGGCCGCCAGGCCGATCAGCGCACCGCCCGCCCCGACGGACGTCAGCCCGCCGACCGCGATGCCCGTACCGGCCGCGGCGGCCAGCGAGACGCCGACCGAGGGCGCGGTGGGCAGCGGCAGCGCGCGGGCGAAGACGGCCACCGCCACGGCGGCCGCTCCCACGCTCGCGGCGGCGGAACCCGCCGCCAGGTAGCCGGCACAGACGATGGCGAGCGCGGCCGAGGCCACCGAGGCCATCAGCCCGTACATCCGCTCGTCCGGATCGGCCTGGCTGCGCAGCTGGAGCACCAGCGTGAGCAGTACCCAGGCGCCGAGCGTGCCGACGATCGCACCGGGCCCGTACGCCTCGTCCACCGCGAGCACGGCCACGTCGGCGACGACGGCTCCGGCGAAGGCCAGCGCGATGCCCTGGCGGGCCGGCCACATGCCGTTCAGCCGGAACCAGCCGGCCGCGGTGAGCCCCTGGAGGGCGACCAGCGGCGCGAGCAGCGCGAGCTTGCCGAGGGCCGCGGCCGCGGCGATGACCAGCCCGAGGGCGGCGGTCAGTATGGCGGCCTGCGGACCGGGGTCGATGATCGGCGAGCGGCCTTCGGCGCGGGCCTGGGCGGGGTCCACGGCGCGCAGTGTGTTGCCCGCGAGCGTGGGCGGGGAGTAGGCGGGCTCCTCCCCGGCCTCCCCGCCGGGTGCCCCCGGGACCGGCGCCAGGACCTCGGCCGGGACCGGAGCCACCGGGTCGGCCGCCTGCGCCGGGAGGTAGGCGGTCGAGTCCACCCACTCCGGGGGCTGCGGCTGCGCGGCCCCGGGCCGGGCGGCGTACGGCTGCGCGGCCTGGGGCTGGGCCTGCGCCGGCGGCTCCTCGCGGAACCAGTGGTCCGGCGCGACCGTCTGGCGCACCGGCTGCGGCGGGTCCATCGGGCCGGGGTAGGAGGCGGCGTACGCGTCCTCGCCCCATCCCTGCCCGGCGGCCGGGGCCTGGGGCTGCGCGAGGGGCTGGGCCTGGGCCTGCGCCGGGGGCTCCTCGCGGAACCAGTGGTCCGGCGCGGCCGTCTGCTGGTGGGCGGGCGCCTGCGGGGCCGCGTACGGGTCCGGGTACTGCGCCGGGACGCCGTCGAGCGGGCTCTGGACCGGCTGGTACGAGGTGTCCCACGTCGAGGACTGCCAGGTCTGGGTCCCGTACGGGTCCGAGGGGACCGGCTGCTCCTCGTACTGCTGGTACTGCTGGTGCTGCTGCTCGTACTGATGCTGCTGCGCTTGCTGCTGCTGCTGGTAGAGCTGCTGTTGCTGCTGTTGCTGTTCCTCGGGCGTGCTCATCGGACTCCGCTCACCCGCCCGCGAACGGCGGGAGCACCTCGACGGTGCCCCCCTCGGTCAGCTCGACGGAATCGTGCGGGCGCTTGCCCACCGGTTCTTCGTTCACGAGGAAGGAGCAGCGCAGCAGGACCCGGGTGAGTTCACCGGGGTGGCGTTCCCGCACGGCGTCGAGCGCCTCGGCCAGTGTCCGCGCCGAGTACGGCTCCTCCGCCGTCTTGGCCGCGGCCTTGGCCGCCGCCCAGTAGCGGATGGTTCCGGTTGCCACTGCACGCTCCTCTCGTCGGCGCTCTGCCGTCGGCCTCCATCATGAACCCTCGCGCCCCCGATCCCGGCGTGCCTCCGCGCGCCCCGCGTGCACCCGAGCGGCCCGCGAGCGGTCCACCGATCCGGTGAAACCGGCGCATAAGCAGGTCGCGGGGGTGGTGCGAACCACAGAAGAGCCCGCCTCCGAAGCCTCGGCCCGGCCGGGGGCGGTGGGCTATTCTGGCGGCGAGAGGATCCGGGCAACGTAGCCCCCGGGTCCTTTTGTGCTTTCAGCACGTTGAACGAACCGAGAACAGTGGTATCCATCCGGACCTCAGGGCGCGGGGACCGGGCGGACACCAGGCAAGTCGTACGAAGCAGTGCCGCGAAAGTCCTCGACGGGACCGAGGAGGAACCGACGTGATGGACCAGCGAACCCCGCGTGCGTACGCGCACGCACCCCACCCCCCGACCGGGGCGGGTGGTCGGGCATGAGCTCTCTCCTGCTCCTGACCAATGCCCTGCAGCCGTCGACCGAGGTGCTGCCCGCACTCGGCCTGCTGCTCCACAACGTCCGGGTGGCCCCCGCCGAGGGCCCCGCCCTCGTCGACACCCCGGGTGCCGACGTCATCCTCGTGGACGGGCGCCGCGACCTGCCGCAGGTGCGGTCGCTGTGCCAGCTCCTCCGCTCCACCGGACCGGGCTGCCCGCTGATCCTCGTCGTCACCGAGGGCGGCCTCGCGGCCGTCACCGCCGACTGGGGCATCGACGACGTCCTCCTCGACACCGCGGGACCGGCCGAGGTCGAGGCGCGGCTGCGCCTGGCCACCGGCCGCCAGCAGCTCGGCTCGGACGACTCCCCCATGGAGATCCGCAACGGCGACCTGTCGGTCGACGAGGCGACGTACTCGGCGAAGCTCAAGGGCCGGGTCCTCGACCTCACCTTCAAGGAGTTCGAGCTCCTGAAGTACCTCGCGCAGCACCCGGGCCGGGTTTTCACCCGTGCGCAGCTGCTGCAGGAGGTCTGGGGCTACGACTACTTCGGCGGCACGCGGACCGTCGACGTGCACGTACGGCGCCTTCGCGCGAAACTCGGGCCCGAGCACGAGTCGCTGATCGGCACCGTCCGCAACGTCGGGTACCGCTTCGTCACTCCGGAGAAGGTGGAGCGGGCGGCCGCGGAAGCGGCGGCGCAGGCGGCCACGAAGGCGGCGGCGGAGGCCGCGTCGCAGGCCGCCGCGGCACTCACCCGGATGGACTAGGGAGCCTGTGGGAAGGACCTCCTCCGGACGCCCTGCCCAGAGGTAGGTCACCCCGCGTAGACTTCCGCGCGTGGCCAAGGTGACGCGGGATGACGTGGCACGACTTGCGGGTACTTCTACCGCCGTCGTGAGCTACGTCATCAACAACGGACCCCGGCCGGTTGCCCCGGCCACGCGCGAGCGTGTCCTCGCCGCGATCAAGGATCTGGGCTACCGCCCGGACCGGGTCGCGCAGGCGATGGCCTCACGGCGCACCGACCTCATAGGCATGATCGTCCCCGATGCCCGCCAGCCGTTCTTCGCGGAGATGGCGCACGCGGTCGAACAGGCCGCCGCCGAGCGCGGAAAGATGGTGCTGGTCGGGAACTCCGACTACCGCACCGAGCGCGAGGTCCACTACCTGCGGGCCTTCCTCGGGATGCGGGTCTCCGGCCTGATCCTGGTCAGCCAGGGCATGAGCGAGCAGGCCGCCAGCGAGATCGAGGCCTGGGACGCCCGGGTGGTCCTGCTCCACGAGCGCCCCGAGGCCATCGACGACGTCGCGGTCGTCACCGACGACATCGGCGGCGCACAGCTCGCCACCCGCCACCTGCTGGAGCACGGGCACGAGTACGTCGCCTGCATCGGCGGCATCGAGAACACCCCCTCCGTGGGCGACCCGGTCGCCGACCACGTCGAGGGCTGGCGGCGGGCCATGCAGGAGTCCGGGCGCTCGACCGAGGGCCGGATCATCGAGGCCCCGTACAACCGCTACGACGCGTACAAGGTCGCCCTGGAGGTCCTGGCCCGGCCCGACCGGCCGACGGCGATCTTCTGCGCCACCGACGACCAGGCGATCGGCGTGCTGCGCGCCGCTCGCGAGCTGCGCATCGACGTCCCCGGGGACCTGGCCGTGGCCGGCTTCGACGACGTCAAGGAAGCGGCCCTGACGGACCCGCCGCTGACCACCGTCGCATCGGACCGGCCGGCGATGGCCCGCGCGGCGGTGGACCTCGTCCTGGACGACTCCCTGCGGGTGGCCGGCTCGCGCCGCGAACGCCTGAAGCAGTTCCCCTCGGCGCTGGTGATCCGCCGCTCCTGCGGCTGCCGCTGATTCCTTTTTGACGCGGCTCTCGCACCGCTCAGCGCTGGCGCGCTTCCCGGGCTTCGTGCCGCTGCGCCGAACTCCGTCCGGCGGTGCCCGTTCGGGGGTGTCGCCACCGCCGTCCCGGCGGGGCCCGGTGGGCGGGTGCGGCTACCCGGCCCTGCGGGAGCAAGTCCCCTACCCACCCTTCGCCCGTTCCCCGTGGCTCCGCCCCGGACCCCGAATCCCGTCGCCGTCTGCGGCGCCGCTGCCGGGGGCCGACCCCCGGACCCCCGCTCCTCAAACGCCGGAGAGGCTGGATTTTGCAGCCCCCGGCGTGCAAATGCAGGCCGACGCCGGCCACATCCAGCCCCGCCGGCGTTTGAGGCGCGGGTCCGGGCCCGCGCCCGGGGATCGGGCAAAGGGCGGGTAGGGGAGCTTGCCCCGCGCAGCGGCCTAGCCGGGTCCGCCAGGACCGCCGGGCACACCGGGCAGCCGGGCAAGCAGGGCGCGGGTTTATATCGGGCATACACGGTTCTGTCGGGCTTCTCAGCGGGGACTCAGGAAGCTCTCATGATCCGCGGACACAGTCGTATCCATGACCGAGAGCTTCCGCCGCGAAGGCGAGTACCCCCAGGAGAACCGCCCCCAGCACCCCGCCCCCTTCGGCGAGGACTGGCAGCGCGGTCGTGACCGGCTCGCGCAGGAGGCGGCCGCGTACCCGCCGCCGCCCGCCTACCCCCCGGCCGCCCCGGCCACCGCCCCGGGCTGGCACGAGGCCCACGTACCGCAGGTCATCCAGGGCGAGACCGTTCCCCCGAGCGCAGGCGGAGCCGGCGGCAGCGGCTGGGCCACCTGGGGCGACGCCCCCGCCGCCGCCCCGCAGGGGCCCGGCCACGCCCGGGCCAAGCGCCCCGTCGCCCTCCTCACCGCCGTCGCCCTCGCCGCCGCGGTCGTCGGCGGCGGGACGGCCGCCGCCGTGCAGCAGTTCCTGAGCAACGGCGGCACCACCGGCACCGGCGTCAACGGCAGCACCATCTCCCAGTCGAACACCGGCACCGTCTCCGGCGTCGCCGAAGCCGTCAGCCCCTCCGTCGTCCGCATCGACACCAGCACCTCCTCCGGCACCGGCACCGGCTCCGGCGTGGTCATCACCGCCGACGGCGAGATCGTCACCAACAACCACGTGATCGACGGCGCCTCCAAGATCCAGGTGACGATGAGCGACGGCAAGAAGTACAGCGCGAAGATCGTCGGCACGGACCCGGACAAGGACCTCGCCCTCATCAAGCTCGAAGGGGCGAGCGGCCTCACCCCCGCCAAGCTCGGCGACTCCGACAAGGTCAAGGTCGGCGACGAGGTCGTCGCCATCGGCTCCCCCGACCGCCTCACCGGCACGGTCACCAGCGGCATCGTCTCCGCGCTGAACCGCGAGGTGAACGTCCCGAAGTCCGAGCGGCAGCAGTCCCCGCAGGGCGGCTTCCCGTTCTCCTACGGCGGGCAGCAGTTCAACGGGAACACCGGCAACGACACCACCTCGTACAAGGCCATCCAGACGGACGCCTCCCTCAACCCCGGCAACTCCGGCGGCGCCCTCGTCAACATGAACGGCGAGATCGTGGGCATGCCCTCCGCGATCTACTCCCCCTCCAGCGGCAGCGGTTCCGCCGGCAGCGTCGGCCTCGGGTTCGCGATCCCGGTCAACACCATCAAGGCCGACCTGCCCTCCCTCCGCAAGGGCGGCTCCGGCGGCGCGGGCGGCAGCGACAACGGGGGCAGCAACGGCGGCAACGGCAACGGCGGCACCAACGGTTTCGGGACCTCCTTCTAGCCCGCCCGTGCGAGCCTGGTAGGAGACCGATCACCACCCCTGGGGGACCGACATGAGCGCCGAAGGCGACCAGCAGCGCATCCTCGTCGTCGACGACGAACCGGCCGTACGCGAGGCCCTGCGCCGCAGCCTGGCGTTCGAGGGGTACGGCGCGCAGACCGCCGTCGACGGGCTCGACGCCCTCGACAAGGCGGCCTCGTACGCACCGGACCTGATCATCCTGGACATCCAGATGCCCCGCATGGACGGTCTGACGGCGGCCCGCAGGCTGCGTGCCGCCGGCAGCACCACGCCGGTCCTGATGCTGACCGCCCGCGACACGGTCGGCGACCGCGTCACCGGCCTCGACGCGGGCGCCGACGACTACCTGGTCAAACCGTTCGAGCTGGACGAGCTGTTCGCGCGGGTCCGCGCGCTGCTGCGCCGCAGCTCCTACGCCGCCCCCTCCGCCGGGAGCGGCAACGCCGCGGACGCCGACGCCCTGACCTTCGGCGACCTGCGCATGGACCTCGCCACCCGCGAAGTCACCCGTGCCGGACGCCCGGTGGAGCTGACCCGTACCGAGTTCACCCTGCTGGAGATGTTCCTCGCGCACCCGCGCCAGGTCCTGACCCGCGAGCAGATCCTCAAGACCGTGTGGGGCTTCGACTTCGAGCCCAGCTCCAACTCCCTGGACGTGTACGTGATGTACCTGCGCCGCAAGACCGAGGCCGGGGGCGAGCCCCGCGTCGTGCACACCGTGCGCGGGGTGGGTTACGTACTGCGTGCCGGCGAGAGCGGTCCGGAGTGAGCCCCACCGCCAGATTCCGGGCCCTCCCGCTGCGCTCGCGCCTCGCCCTGCTGGTCACGGTCGCGGTGGCGGTCGCCGTGGCGGCCGTGGCCGGGGTCAGCTGGTTCATGGTCCGCACGCAGCTGAACGAGCAGCTGAACAGTTCGCTGCGCTCCACCAACGCCCGCGCCCAGGCGAGCCAGACGCTGAACCGGCTCGGATGCCCGGAGAAGGTGCCCGGCCCCTTCGAGAACAACCTGAGCGCGCAGGTGCAGATCGTGCTGCCGACGGGCGGCCGCTGCTGGGTGGACGGGAAGAACACCCTCCCGGTCACCGACTACGACCTCCAGGTGGCCAAGGGGGTGCGCGGGGCGATCCTGTACGACGGGAAGACCACGGACGGCACGCCCGTACGCGTCTACACCCAGCCCGTGGAACTGTCCTCCGGGCCGAACGTGCAGAACGCGGCCATCTCGGTGGCCAAGCCCCTCTCGGACGTCACCGAACCGCTGTCCACGCTGGCCTGGGTACTGCTCTTCGTCTGCGGCGTCGGAGTCGTCGGCGCCGGAGCCGCCGGCCTGTGGGTGGCCCGTACGGGGCTGCGCCCGGTCGACGAACTGACCGGCGCCGTGGAGCACATCGCCCGCACCGAGGACCTGACCGTCCGCATCCCCGACGAGGGCGACGACGAGATCGCCCGGCTGTCGCGCTCCTTCAACTCGATGACGGCCGCGCTCGCCTCCTCCCAGGAGCGCCAGGCCCAGCTGATCGCGGACGCCGGCCACGAGCTGCGCACCCCGCTCACCTCGCTGCGCACCAACATCGAGCTGCTCGCGCGCAGCGAGGAGACCGGCCGGGCCATCCCGCCCGAGGACCGCAAGGAGCTGCTGGCCTCGGTCAAGGCGCAGATGACGGAACTGGCCTCGCTCATCGGCGACCTGCAGGAGCTCTCGCGCCCGGACGCGGCCTCGCCCGGCCCGCTGGGCGTGGTGGCCCTGCACGAGATCGCGGGCGCGGCCCTGTCCCGGGCGCGGCTGCGCGGTCCGGAGCTGGAGTTCGCCTCGGACCTGGCGCCCTGGTACGTACGCGGTGAGGCGGCGGCCCTGGAGCGCGCGGTGGTCAACGTCCTGGACAACGCGGTGAAGTTCAGCCCGCCGGGAGGCGCCGTCTCGGTGTCGCTGCGGGCGGGCGAGCTGACCGTACGGGACCACGGCCCGGGCATCCCGGCCGACGACCTCCCGCACGTCTTCGAGCGGTTCTGGCGCTCCCCCTCGGCCCGCGCCCTGCCCGGCAGCGGCCTCGGCCTGTCGATCGTGGCCCGTACGGTGCTGCGCGCGGGCGGCACGGCCGAACTCCGCGCCCCGGCGGACGGGGGCCCGGGCACGGAGGCGGTCCTCCACATCCCGGGCGCCCCGACCCCGCCGCCGCCCGCGGCGCGGCCGTCAGTTGTGCCGGATCAATGAGGCGACCAGGCCGGAGCGGGTGTTGGGGAAGTCCATCGGGACGATTCCGAGCCCGGTGCGGCCGGCCAGTTCCCCGCCGTCGACGAAGGAGTGCACCTGCGGGTTGAGGCGGTCGGAGTTCCAGCGGGGCGGCAGGGCCGCGGCCGTGCTGGTGTAGTTCATGAAGAACCTGCCGGGCTGGGACACGGCCTTGCGGAACTGGTTCTCGATCTTCCCCCGCTTGGCGAAGGGCTCGGCCATGTAGTCGTCCTGGATGTCGAAGACGTTGCCGTCGCCGTAGCGCAGGCCGCCGGGCAGGCCGCCGTTGTCGGGGAGCAGGAGCACCTTCCCGCGGGTCTGCCCGAGGGTGGGCAGCGCGTCGGCGATCTTGAACAGCGGCCGCCAGCCCCGGTGGTCGAGGTAGTCGTCGAAGACGGCGCGGAAGGTGGCGTCGCTCTCCTCGGAGTACTCCTGCTTGAGCCTCATCAGGACGGTCTCGGAGGGGTGCGCGGCGAGGAAGTTCCAGCAGGCGGCGAGCACGTCGCCGAACATCAGGTTCTGGTAGTACGCGCCGTGGTGGATGGCGAAGGATCCGCCGGTCACCCGGCAGCGGACGTCGAGGAAGCGGATGCCGGAGTCGAGCTGTTCGGCGATGGAGGTGTTCTGGCAGGCGACGTAGAGCCCGCCGCGGGTGGCGCCGGAGTCGTGGGTGCCGGGGATGGTCATCCGCTGCAGGGCGGTGGAGTCGCCGAGTCCTGACATCCAGTCCCGGGTCGACAGCGCCTGCGCGGACGCCGACGCCGTGCCGGCCCCCGCCCCCAGGGCCACGCCGGCCGCGACGGCCGCGGCCCCGGCGAGGAATCCGCGCCGGCCGAACCCGCCGCTTGAACCCGTACCGGCGCCCGGATCGGCACCCGTTGCGGCACCCGCATCAACATCCGTACCGGTAAACGCGTCCACGCCCATGCCCGCCCCTTTGCCGACCCAGTGGTGGCGGGATTATGGCGCGCGGAGCCCGTCATTACTACCCACGGGTAGATTTCAGTTCTCGAGCAACTCCGCGAGCGCGCGCAGCCCTTGGGCGATCTCGCGGCCGTCGGGCGCGCTCTCCGGGTCGGTCAGGCACTGCACCATCACCCCGGTCAGCAGGGCGATGTGCACCGACCCGAGGGACCGCACGTCCTCCTCGGTGACCTCCTCCTGCGGCACCCCGCGCAGCTGCGCGGCCACCATGCGGCGGTTGCGCCGCTGCCCCTCGGCCAGGATCGCGAGCAGCTCGGGCGAGGACTGCGCGGCGACGAAGGCCTCGACGGAGGCGGTCCAGAGCCAGCTCATGTCGCCGAAGTCCCGGATCTTGCGGTCCCAGGTGTCGGCGTAGCGCTCGCGGGCGGTCTCGCCCTGGCCCATGAGCCTGCCGGAGCCCGCGGCCCACTCGTCCATGGCGGCGAAGAGCGCCTGGTTGAGCAGCACCTCGCGGGAGCCGAAGTGGTAGCCGATCGCGGCCATGCTCACCTTCGACGCCGAGGCGATGTCCCGGACGGTCGTGCGGAGGTACCCCTTCTCCTCCAGGCAGCGCCGGGCTCCGGCCAGCAGGTCCTCGCGATTTCCCATGACGGGATCGTATCCGCGCCAGATTTTTGGGCAAGCGCGCTACACGAACGTATTGCGCGCTTGCCCAAATCCTGGCAGGCTGAAGCCAGGCCCACCGACCAGCAGCAGCACACAGGGGAGAGCAACGCCATGCGCCACGAGCTGAAGATCGACGACCGCACCCTGTCCTACCTGGACTTCGGCGGCGCCGGCCGCCCGCTGCTCGCCCTCCACGGCGGCCTCTCCGAGGGCGCGCACTTCACCGGCCTGGCCGCCGCCCTCGGCGACGCATGGCGGGTCATCGCCCCCGACCAGCGCGGCCACGGCGACTCGGCCCTGGCCGACGAGTACAGCCGCGAGGGCTACGTGAGCGACGCCGCCGCCCTGCTCGAGCACCTGGACCTCGGCGGCCCGGTGCCCGTCCTCGGCTTCTCCCTCGGCGGGATCAACGCCTACCACCTGGCAGCCGCCCGGCCGGACCTGGTGTCCGTCCTGATCAACGTCGACGCCCCCGTGGAGACCCCGCGCGAGGACGGCCCGTCCTTCTGGGACTTCCTGCACACCCTCCCGTACACCGCGCCGAGCCGCGAGGAGCTCGTCGCCGCCCTCGGCCCGCTCGGCGAGGGGGTCGCACCGTTCCTGCGCCCGCTGCCCGAGGACTCCGGCTGGCGGCTGCCGTTCCACCCGCAGGCCACCTTGGCCACCCTCGCCGAAGGCGACGGCTCGCGCTGGGACGTGTGGCTCGCCAGCGACTGCCCGGCCCTGCTCATCCACGGCCTGCGCAGCGACGTACTCCCCCAGGAGCTGGCCGACGCGATGGTCGCCCGCCGCCCCGGAACCTCGTACGTCGGACTCGACACCGAGCACTTCGTGCCCTTCCAGGACCCCGAGGGCTTCGCCGGGGCCGTCCGCACCTTCCTCGCCGCCCACTAGGACCGCGTCGGGCACCAGGAACGCCGAAGGGGCGGCGGGCCGACCGGCCCACCGCCCCTCAGGGGTACCGCGGAGGTACTGAGGTACTGAGGTACTGAGGTACTGAGGTACTGAGGTACTGAGGTACTGAGGTACTGAGGTACTACGGGGTGACTACTTGACGACCTTGATCCGGTCCGCGGCCGGCGGGGCCAGCGGAGCGGCGGCCGAGGAGTGCGCGGCCAGGTAGGCGTTGAAGCAGTCCAGGTCGGACGCGCCGACCAGCTTGTTCTTGTGCTCCTTCAGGACGGTGAAACCGTCACCGCCGCCCGCGAGGAACTCGTTCATCGCGACCCGGTAGGTCTTGGCGGGGTCGATCGCCGCGCCGTTCAGCTTCACCGAGTCCACGACGATGCGCTCGGCGCCCGCCTTGGTGGTGTCCAGGGTGTAGGTCAGACCCTTGGAGATCTGCAGGATCTTCGGGTTCGGGCCGTTGACCGGACCGCTGACCTGCTGCTGGAGCGCGGTGACCAGCTGGGCGCCGGTCAGGTCGACGACGTTCATCATGTTGGTGAACGGCTGGACCGTGTACGACTCCCCGTAGGTCACGACACCGTCGCCCTCGGCGCCCGCCGCCTTGTAGGCGAGGTCGGCGCGGATGCCGCCCGGGTTCATGATGGCGATCTGCGCGCCGCCCTTCGCCGCCGGGGCCAGGGCCTCCAGCTGCGCGTCGGCGATCACGTCGCCGAGCGGCTTCTCGTACGCCTCCGAGCCGCGGCCCGGGATGTCGGCGGAGATGTAGCCCATCGGACGGTTCGCGATCGGCGCGGCCAGCGCGTTCCAGCGCTGGATCAGCGCGGTCAGGTCCGGGGCCTTGGGCACGTCACGGGTGACGACCTTCTGGACCGGCTTGGGCGCGCTGACCGGCGTACGGACGATGTCCTTGGTCTTGCGGTCGTACGTCAGCGTGGTGTCCGTGAACAGCCGGCCGTAGGAGGCGGCCGAGGTGACCGTGCGCGGGTTGCCCGCCGGGTCGGGGATGTTGCACGCGTACGCCTGGTGCGTGTGGCCGGTGACCAGGGCGTCGACCTTCGGCGTCACGTTCTTCGCGATGTCGACGATGGCACCGGAGATGCCGGCGCCGGCGCCCGGCACGTTGCAGTCGTAGTTGTAGGCGCCGCTCGCGGGCAGGCCGCCCTCGTGGATCAGCGCCACGATCGACTTCACGCCCTGCTTGTTCAGCTTCTCGGCGTACTTGTTGATCGTCTCGACCTCGTCGCCGAACTTGAGGCCCTTGACCCCGTCGGCGGTCACGACGTCGGGCGTGCCCTCCAGGGTGACGCCGATGAAGCCGATCTTCACGTCCCCCTTCTTCCAGACGAAGGTGGGGTCGAGCATCGGGCGCTTCGTCTTCTCCTCGACGACGTTCGCCGCGAGGTACTTGAAGTCCGCGCCCTCGAAGGTCTCGCCCTTCTCGAAGCAGCCCTCGACCGGGTGGCAGCCACCGAACTGCATGCGGCGCAGCTCGGTCTTGCCCTCGTCGAACTCGTGGTTGCCGACGCTGGAGACGTCCAGGTCGAGGTCGTTGAGCGCCTCGACGGTCGGCTCGTCGTGGAAGAGGCCGGACACCATCGGGCTGGCGCCGATCATGTCGCCGGCCGCCGCGGTGACGGAGTACCGGTGGCCCTTGCGGGCCTCGCGCAGTGCGGTCGCGAGGTACTCGACACCGCCCGCGGGTATGGCTTTGGTGGTGCCGTCGGCCTGACGCTCGGTCACGTTGCCCGAGGAGCCCTGCGGGGGCTCCAGGGTGCCGTGGAGGTCGTTGAACGACAGCATCTGCACGTCGACGGTGCGGCCGTGGTCATGGCCGTAACCGCCACCACTCGCGGCTCCGGCCGGAAGGGCGGCGGCGACCATCGCACCGGCGGCCGTCGTGACGGCGAGGGCGGTGAAGGTCAACCGGCGGGCTCGGCGGTGCCGTTGTGGCGTCGCTGACATTTAGTCCCCTTTGTGGACAGCGATACAACTTGGGAGGTCTGCCGAAGCCTAGAGTCAACGCGCGTAGCGCGACAGGGGGTACCGGGTATCGAGCTGGTTACACGCGGGCGACGGCCGGCCGTCCCGCCCGCTCCGGCGGCGCCGCGCCGCCCCGGCCGCGACGTGCATCACACCCCCGCCGCGACGGCCCGCGCACCCCGGCCGGGAAGGCCACCGCGGCCGTACCCGGACAGGCTCCCGCCGTGGTCGTAGGCTCGCCCCATGACTGACGACGACGCAGCAGCGGCCCTGGAGCCGGGACGCCGGATCGAGACCCTCGACGAACTGACGGAGGAACAGGCCGACTCCGTCCTCGAGCTGATTGAGGACGCGGCCCGCACCGACGGCACCACCGCCGTCTCCGAGCAGGGCCGCCTCCAGCTGCGCGGCGGCCCGCGCGAGGGAATCCGGCACTTCCTGCTCACCGAGAAGGGGCGCCTCGCCGCGTACGGGCAACTGGAGGACACCGACCCGGTGGAGGCCCCCGCGGCCGAACTGGTCGTCCACCCCTCGATGCGCGGACGCGGCCACGGCCGGGCGCTGGGCACCGCCCTGCTGGCGGCCTCCGGCAAGCGGATCCGGGTGTGGGCGCACGGCGGCAAGTCCGCGGCCCGCCACCTCGCGCAGGTCCTCGGCCTGACCCTGTTCCGCGAACTGCGCCAGCTGCGCCGCCCGCTCGGCCCGGATGCCGCCCCGCTGCCGGAGCCGGTCCTGCCCGCGGACGTGACCGTACGGACCTTCGTGCCCGGCGCGGACGACGCCGCCTGGCTGGCCGCCAACGCCGCCGCCTTCGCCCACCACCCCGAGCAGGGCGCGCTCACCCAGCGGGACCTGAACGACCGCATCGCGCAGCCCTGGTTCGACGCCAAGGGCTTCTTCCTCGCCGAGCGCGACGGCGAACTCGTCGGCTTCCACTGGACGAAGGTGCACGCCGAACAGCAGCTCGGCGAGGTCTACGTGGTCGGCGTGCTCCCGGGCGCGCAGGGCGGCGGCCTCGGCAAAGCCCTCACGGCGATCGGCCTGCGCCACCTGGCCGCGACGGGCCTGCCCACGGCGATGCTCTACGTGGACGCGGACAACCCGGCGGCCCTGGCCGTCTACGAAGCCCTCGGCTTCACCACCCACGAGGTCGACCTGATGTACCGCACGGAAAGCTGACCCGAGGGCCCTGCCGGGGCAGAGCCAAACCCAGCCCCGCCGGCGTTTGAGGCGCGGGGTCTGGGCGGAGCCCCAGGAGCCCGGGCGCAGCCCCCGGGCTCCTGGGCGCAGCCCGGGCCCCCGCACCCGCCCGGCGCGGCCACCTGAACGGCGCAGCCACCCGCACGGCGCAGCCGCACGCTCGGCCCCCGGAAGCCACATGCCATTAACCAGGCATTAATGCACGCTCGCGAAGCTGAGCGAATGCAGCCCAGACTCCGACTGACGGCCGACACGTCCGACGCGCCTGTCCTGCCGCGTGCGCGGAAGAATGGAGTCATGAGCCACAAGCCCAGCGCAGGCCCCACCGACGTCCCCGCCCAGCAGCCGCCGCACAAGTTCGCGTCCCCGTCGGCGCCCACCGCCGCGGACGTCTCCGCCGCGGCAGCCGCGGCCGCCGCGTCCCCGGAAGCCGTCGCCGCGCGCGCGGCGACCGGCGCCCACGCGCGCCTGGGCTCCATAGCCGCCCACCGCCCGCACGTCGATCTGGAACCGGATCTCGACGCGGACCTGGACGCCTACGACGAAAAGGACACCGGTGAGCTGCCCGCGGGCCGCTTCCTCGACCGGGAGCGCAGCTGGCTCGCCTTCAACGAGCGGGTGCTGGAGCTCGCCGAGGACCCGACGACGCCCCTCCTGGAGCGGGCGAACTTCCTGGCGATCTTCGCGAGCAACCTCGACGAGTTCTTCATGGTCCGCGTCGCCGGCCTCAAGCGCCGCATCGCGACCGGCGTCGCCACCCGTTCGGCCTCGGGCCTGCAGCCCCGTGAGGTCCTCGACCTCATCTGGACCCGCTCGCGCGAGCTCATGGCCCGCCACGCCGCCTGCTTCCAGCAGGACATCTCCCCGCAGCTCGCCGAGGAGGGCGTCCACCTCATCCGGTGGCCCGACCTCACCGAGAAGGAGCAGGCGCGCCTCTTCACCCTGTTCCGCAACCAGATCTTCCCGGTGCTCACCCCCCTGGCCGTGGACCCCGCGCACCCGTTCCCGTACATCTCCGGCCTCTCCCTGAACCTGGCCGTGGTCGTACGCAATCCGGTCAGCGGCCACCGCCACTTCGCGCGCGTCAAGGTCCCGCCGCTCCTCTCCCGCTTCCTGGAGGCCTCCCCGCAGCGCTACGTCCCGCTGGAGGACGTCATCGCCGCGCACCTGGAGGAGCTGTTCCCCGGCATGGAGGTGCTCGCGCACCACATGTTCCGCGTGACCCGCAACGAGGACCTGGAGGTCGAGGAGGACGACGCCGAGAACCTCCTGCAGGCCCTGGAGAAGGAGCTCATGCGGCGCCGCTTCGGCCCGCCGGTGCGCCTGGAGGTCGAGGAGTCCATCGACCCCGGCGTCCTGGACCTCCTCGTGCAGGAGCTGAAGGTCAACCCGTCCGAGGTGTACCCGCTCCCCGGCCCGCTGGACCTGACGGCCCTCTTCGGGATCGCGTCCCTCGACCGCCCCGAGCTGAAGTTCCCGAAGTTCGTCGCCGGCACGCACCGCGACCTCGCCGAGGTCGAGTCCGCGTCCGCGCCCGACATCTTCGCCGCGCTGCGCGAACGGGACGTGCTGCTGCACCACCCGTACGACTCCTTCTCCACCTCGGTGCAGGCCTTCCTGGAGCAGGCCGCCGCCGACCCGGACGTCCTGGCGATCAAGCAGACGCTGTACCGGACCTCCGGCGACTCCCCGATCGTGGACGCCCTGATCGACGCCGCCGAATCCGGCAAGCAGGTCCTCGTACTCGTCGAGATCAAGGCCCGCTTCGACGAGCAGGCCAACATCAAGTGGGCGCGCAAGCTGGAGGAGTCCGGCTGCCACGTCGTCTACGGCCTCGTCGGCCTCAAGACCCACTGCAAGCTGTCGCTCGTCGTCCGCCAGGAGGGCGACACGCTGCGCCGCTACTCCCACGTCGGCACCGGCAACTACCACCCCAAGACGGCACGGCTCTACGAGGACCTCGGCCTGCTCACCGCCGACTCCCAGGTCGGCGCGGACCTCTCCGACCTCTTCAACCGGCTGTCCGGCTACTCGCGCCGCGAGACCTACCGCCGGCTGCTGGTGGCCCCGCGCTCGCTGCGCGACGGCCTGATCTCCCGGATCGACAAGGAGGCCGCCCACCACCGGGCCGGCCGCCCCGCGTACGTGCGCCTCAAGATGAACTCGATCGTCGACGAGGCGCTCATCGACTCGCTCTACCGGGCCTCGCAGGCGGGCGTGCCCATCGACATCTGGGTCCGCGGCATCTGCGCGATCCGCCCCGGGGTCACCGGGCTCTCGGAGAACATCCGGGTCCGTTCGATCCTCGGCCGCTTCCTGGAGCACTCCCGGGTCTTCGCCTTCGGCAACGGCGGCGAACCCGAGGTGTACATCGGCAGCGCCGACATGATGCACCGCAACCTCGACCGCCGTATCGAGGCACTGGTCAGGGTCGCCGACCCGGCCCACCGCGCGGCTCTGGACCGGCTGCTGGAGACCGGGATGTCCGACGCCACCTCCTCCTGGCACCTGGGCCCGGACGGCGAATGGACCCGGCACAGCACGGACGGCGAGGGCCAGCCGCTGCGGCACGTACAGGAGATGCTCATAGACGCCCGGAGGCGCCGGCGTGGCTCAGCCAAACCATGACCTGATGGCAGGCGACGTACTCGGTACGTACCTGCGTGCGCAGGCCACCGCTTTCCTTCGCGGGCTGCGCCTGCACGAGGAAAGCGGGGCCGACGCCGCCGAGGGCAGCGAGGCGGCGCGCAGCCTGCGGGGGGCGGCGCGCCGGATCTCGTCCTCACTGGCCACCTTCCGGGCGGTCGCCGACTCCGCCTGGGCCGACTCGCTGCGCACCGAGCTGGTCTGGCTCTCCTCGACGCTGGCCGACGAGCACGCGTACGCCGCCCGGCTGGCCCGGCTGATGGACGCCCTGCACCGGCTCACGGGTACCCCGGAGGTCCCGGCGCCGCGGGCCGCCGCGGGTTCCCTGACCGTGGGCTCGGCGCGGGCGGGCGCCCTGCTGGAGCGGCAGCTGACCCTGTCGCGCACCCGGGCCCACTCGGCGACCCTCCAGGCGCTGGGCTCCGCCCGCTTCCACGCGGTCGCGGACGCGGTGGCGGTCCTGGCCTCCGAGGTCCCGCTGGACGCGATCGCGGCCCGGGGCCGGGTGGACGACGTGCTGACCCCGCTGGCAGCGGTGGCCGAATCCCGACTGTCGGCCGCGGTGGCCTCGCTCCCCTCCCCGCGCCCCTCCCACCCGTACAACGCGGACCACGACGGCCCGTGGAACGAGGTGCGCCGCCTCCTGCGGGTACACCGCTACGCCCGCGAGGCGCTGGGCGAGGACGTGGCCCGGCTGGCCGTGGCCGGCGAGGCCCTGGACCGCCACCGGGACGCCGCGGAGGCCGCCGCCGCGTCGGCCACGGCCGCGCGCACCCCCCGTATCGCCCCGGCCACGGCCTACGCGCTGGGCGTCCTGCACGCGGACCAGCGCCACGAGGTCGAGGCCTCCCGGACCACCTTTCACCACATCTGGCAGCCGGAATCCAGCCACGCCGCGGCCTGAGGCGCGGGGTCACGCTGCGATAACGGCGGGGTAACGGAAGATGACGCCTGCCGGTGACTCCGTCCGGACACACCACCCCGTCCGCCACGGTTCACCATCCGTTCACTTACCCCGGTCGGCCGCTTCACCTGATCTGCCTAACTTCGTAGAGGCAAGGGGCGAGTCGCCGCGAAGGCGGGCGGTTCCCCCGGGCAACCGACGTAGTCCTCTTCGCACGCCGCCCCGATACAGAAAGCGGCCGGCGGCTTCTGGAAGGAAACACCCGAAAGTGAAGCTTCAGCGCAAGAACATGCTTCGTGCCTCCGCCCTCGGGGCGCTTGTCGTGTCCGGTGCCCTGGTTCTCACGGCGTGCGGCTCGGACGACAACACCAAGGCCGACGGCGGCGCCTCGGGCAAGCCCTCCGCTGCCGCTGCCGGTGAGATCAAGTGCGACGACGCCAAGGGCAAGCTCCTCGCCTCCGGCTCCTCCGCGCAGAAGAACGCGGTCGACCTGTGGGTCAAGAACTACATGGCCGCCTGCTCCGGCGTCGAGGTCAACTACAAGTCCACCTCCTCCGGTGAGGGCATCGTCGCCTTCAACCAGGGCACCGTCGGCTTCGCCGGCTCGGACTCCGCGCTGAAGCCCGAGGCCGTCGAAGAGTCGAAGAAGATCTGCACCGGCGGTCAGGGCATCGACCTGCCGATGGTCGGCGGCCCGATCGCCATCGGCTTCAACGTCGCCGGCGTGGACAAGCTGACGCTGGACGCCCCCACCATCGCCGCGATCTTCAACGACAAGATCAAGAAGTGGGACGACGAGGCGATCAAGAAGCTGAACCCCGGCGTCACGCTTCCCTCCACCGCCATCCAGGCGTTCCACCGCTCCGAGGACTCGGGCACCACCGAGAACCTCGGCAAGTACCTCAAGGCCGCCGCTCCCGAGGCCTGGACGTACGAGGCCGCGAAGAAGTGGCCGGCCCCGGGTGGCCAGGCCGCGTCCGGCTCCGCCGGTGTCGCCTCGCAGGTCAAGGCCGTCGACGGCGCGATCGGCTACTTCGAGCTCTCCTACGCCACGTCGCAGAGCATCAAGACGGTCGACGTGAACACGGGTGCCGCCGCCCCGGTCAAGGCCACCGGCGAGAACGCCTCCAAGGCCATCGCCGCCGCCAAGATCTCCGGCACCGGTTCCGACCTGGCGCTGAAGCTCGACTACACCACCAAGGCCGAGGGCGCCTACCCGATCGTCCTGGTCACGTACGAGGTCGTCTGCGACAAGGGCAACAAGGCCGAGACGCTCCCGACCGTGAAGTCCTTCCTGAACTACGCCGCGTCCGACGCGGGCCAGAAGATCCTCACCGAGAACGGCTACGCCCCGATCCCGGCCGAGATCAACGCCAAGGTCCGCGAGGTCATCGCGAAGCTCGGCTAATCCAGAGCCCCGGAACTCCCGGTCCGCTCCCCCCGTCCGGGGGGCGGACCGGCCCGGGGACCCTCCCCTCCACCCAGGGGATCCGGTGCACCGCCGCCAGGGGGCCTGCCCCCCATCCAGACCGGAAAGATCATGGCTTCCACCACACCCACCCAGATAGACACGGCTCCGCCTGTCGCCAAGAGCGGAAGGTCCACCGGCCGCGCCGGTGACAAGATCTTCGCCGGCCTCTCCAAGGGCTCCGGCATCCTGCTCCTGGTGATCATGGCGTCGATCGCCGCCTTCCTCACCTACCGCGCCTCCATCGCGCTGGCCGACAACGAGGGCAACTTCCTCACCACGTTCGACTGGAACGCCTCGGCCAGGCCCCCCGTCTTCGGCATCGCCGTCCTGCTCTTCGGCACCGTCGTCAGCTCGATCATCGCGATGCTCATCGCGGTTCCGATCGCTGTCGGCATCGCCCTCTTCATCTCGCACTACGCGCCGCGCAAGCTGGCCGCTCCCCTCGCCTACGTGGTCGACCTGCTGGCCGCAGTGCCGTCGATCATCTACGGCATCTGGGGCGCGCTCTTCCTCGTCCCGTACCTCGGCGGCCTGAACTCCTGGCTCGACGAGTACATGGGCTGGACCTACGTCTTCGACAAGACCCAGGTCGGCGTCGCGCGCTCGCTCTTCACCGTGGGCATCCTGCTCGCGATCATGATCCTGCCGATCGTGACCAGCGTCAGCCGTGAGGTCTTCCTGCAGGTCCCGCGCATGAACGAGGAGGCCGCCCTGGCCCTCGGCGCGACCCGCTGGGAAGTCATCCGGATGTCCGTACTGCCCTTCGGCCGCTCCGGAGTCATCTCCGCCTCGATGCTCGGCCTCGGCCGCGCGCTGGGCGAGACCATGGCCGTCGCGACCGTCCTCTCCCCGAGCTTCCTGATCTCCGGCCACATCCTGGACCCGGGCGGCGGCACGTTCGCGCAGAACATCGCCGCGAAGTTCGACGAGGCCAACGAGTTCGGCCGCGACGCCCTGATCGCCTCCGGTCTCGTGCTCTTCCTGCTCACCCTGCTGGTCAACGGCGCCGCCCGGCTGATCATCGCCCGTCGCAAGGACTTCTCGGGGGCGAACGCCTGATGAGCCACGCACTCCAGGACCAGCGCCCCACCCGGGCCCGCAAGTCCGCCGCCCCCAGCAGCCTGACCCAGGGCAGCCTGCCCCGCTGGGCCCCGTCCGCCATCGCGGTCCTCTCGATCGCCCTCGGCTGCGCCCTCGGCGCCCTCCTCGGCCTCCACAGCAGGATCCAGTGGGGCCTCCTCGCCGCCGCCCTGTTCGTGGTCATCACGTACACGGCCAGCTCGCTGATCGAGAACCGCCGCCAGGCCAAGGACCGGGTCGCGACCTCCGTCGTCTGGGTCTGCTTCGTCCTCGCCCTCGTCCCGCTGCTCTCGCTGCTGTGGACCACCATCAGCCGCGGCATGAAGGTCCTCGACGGGGACTTCCTCGGCCACTCCATGAACGGCGTGACCAGCTTCGAAGCGGGCGGCGGCGTGTACCACGCGCTGCTCGGCACCATCGAGCAGGTCGCCCTCGCCACCGCGATCGCGGCGCCCATCGGCCTGCTGACCGCCGTCTACCTCGTCGAGTACGGCCAGGGCTCGCTCGCCAAGTCCGTGACCTTCTTCGTCGACGTCATGACGGGCATCCCCTCCATCGTCGCCGGTCTGTTCATCCTGACGACGTGGAACCTGATGCTCGGCTTCGGCCCGTCCGGCTTCGCCGGCTCGATGGCCCTGTCGATCCTGATGATGCCCGTCGTGGTCCGCTCCACCGAGGAGATGCTCAAGCTCGTCCCGAACGAGCTGCGCGAGGCCGCCCTGGCCCTCGGTGTGCCGAAGTGGCGCGTGATCCTCAAGGTCGTGCTGCCCACGGCCATCGGCGGCATCGCCACCGGTGTGATGCTGGCCGTCGCCCGCATCGCCGGTGAGACCGCACCGATCATGCTGCTGGTCTTCGGTACCCAGCTGATCAACAACAACCCCTTCGAAGGTGCCCAGTCCTCGCTCCCCCTGTACATCTGGGAGCAGTACAAGGTCGGCAGTGAAGCCTCCTACGACCGGGCATGGGCCGCAGCGCTCGTCCTGATCGCCTTCGTCATGATCCTCAATCTGGTGGCCCGCGGCATCGCCCGCTGGAAGGCTCCCAAGACCGGTCGCTGACGCGACTACTTGAAAGCGAAGTGACCCCTCATGGCTAAGCGAATCGACGTCAGCGGACTGTCCGCCTTCTACGGCACCCACAAGGCCATCGACGACATCTCGATGACCGTGGAACCCCGCTCCGTGACGGCCTTCATCGGCCCCTCCGGCTGCGGCAAGTCCACCTTCCTGCGCACCCTGAACCGCATGCACGAGGTCACCCCCGGTGGCCGCGTCGAGGGCAAGGTGCTGCTGGACGACGAGAACCTCTACGGCCCCGGCGTGGACCCGGTCGCGGTCCGCCGCACGGTCGGCATGGTCTTCCAGCGCCCGAACCCCTTCCCCACCATGTCGATCTTCGACAACGTGGCGGCGGGCCTGCGGCTGAACGGCAACTTCAAGAAGTCCGAGCTCACGGACATCGTGGAGAAGTCCCTCCAGGGCGCCAACCTCTGGAACGAGGTCAAGGACCGCCTGAACAAGCCGGGCTCCGGCCTCTCCGGCGGCCAGCAGCAGCGCCTGTGCATCGCCCGCGCCATCGCGGTCGAGCCCCAGGTCCTCCTGATGGACGAGCCCTGCTCGGCCCTCGACCCGATCTCCACCCTCGCCATCGAGGACCTGATCGGCGAGCTCAAGGAGCGCTTCACGATCGTCATCGTGACGCACAACATGCAGCAGGCGGCCCGCGTCTCGGACCGCACCGCCTTCTTCAACCTCTCCGCGGTCGGCCAGCCCGGCAAGCTCGTCGAGATCGACGACACGGACCGGATCTTCTCGAACCCGTCCGTCCAGGCGACCGAGGACTACATCTCGGGCCGCTTCGGCTAGACCGCGGCGGACACCACACGTCCTGCGGTGCTGCATGGCGGTGCCACCGCAAGGCGAAAGGGCCGGCTCCCCCTGGGTGGGGGGAGCCGGCCCGCTTTCGTTCGCAGCCGGTCGTCGCGCCGGACCTCGTACGGCTAACCGAGGGCCAGGTCGACGATCCAGAAGCTCACCGCGGCGACCAGGGCCGCGGCCGGCATGGTGATGAACCAGCCCAGGATGATGTTCTTGGCGACGCCCCAGCGGACCGCGTTGACCCGCTTGGTCGCGCCCACACCCATGATCGCCGAGGTGATCACGTGGGTGGTGGAGATCGGCGCCTGGTACAGGTACGACGCGGTGTACATGATCGAGGCGCCCGTGGTCTCCGCGGCGAAGCCCTGCGGCGGGTCCAGCTCGATGATCTTGCGGCCGAGGGTGCGCATGATGCGCCAGCCACCCGCGTACGTGCCGAGCGAGAGCATGACCGCACACGCGACCTTGACCCATACGGGGATCGGGTCGCCGGCCTTCTCGACATCGGCGATGACCAGGGCCATCACCACGATGCCCATGGTCTTCTGGGCGTCCTGGAGACCGTGGCCGAGGGCCATGGCGGCCGCCGAGACGGTCTGGGCGATCCGGAAGCCGCGCTTGGCCTTGTGCGGGTTGGACCTGCGGAACATCCACATGATCGCGACCATCACCAGATAGCCCACGATCAGGCCGACGATGGGCGAGAGGAACATCGGGATGACGACCTTCTCGAGCACCCCGTGCCAGATGACGCCGATCCCGCCCGCGAGCGCCGCTCCCACCATGCCGCCGAACAGCGCGTGGGAGGAGGACGACGGCAGACCGAAGTACCAGGTGACCAGGTTCCAGACGATCGCGCCGACCAGCGCCGAGAAGAGGATCCACATCCCCCGGGTCCCGTGGGGCGTCTCGATGAGCCCCTTGCTGACCGTCTTGGCGACCCCGCTGCCGAGGAACGCGCCGGCGAGGTTCATCACCGCGGCCATCGCGAGCGCGGCGCGCGGGGTCAGCGCGCGGGTCGAGACCGAGGTCGCGATCGCGTTCGCCGAGTCGTGGAAACCGTTGGTGTACGTGAAACCGAGCGCGACACCGATGGTCACGATCAGAGCGAAGGTGTCCACGAGGTTCAGGACTCCTTGACCGCGATGGTCTCCACCGTGTTCGCGACGTGCTCGAACGCGTCGGCCGCCTCTTCGAGCACGTCGACGATCTGCTTGAGCTTCAGCACCTCGATGGCGTCGTACTTGCCGTTGAAGAGCTGGGCGAGCAGCTTGCGGTGGATCTGGTCGGCCTGGTTCTCGAGGCGGTTGACCTCGATCCAGTACTCGGTGAGGTTGTCCATGGTGCGCAGGTGGGGCATGGCCTCGGCGGTCAGCTCGGCCGCGCGCGCCAGTACCTCGATCTGCTGCTCGACGCCCTTGGGGAGCTCCTCCACGTTGTAGAGGACGACCAGGTCGACCGCCTCTTCCATGAAGTCCATGATGTCGTCGAGGCAGGACGCCAGGTTGTAGATGTCCTCGCGGTCGAACGGCGTGATGAAGGAGGAGTTCAGCTGGTGGAAGATCGCGTGGGTGGCGTCATCCCCCGCGTGCTCCGCCGCCCGCATCCGCTCCGCGATCTCGGCCCGGGCGGAGGAGTCCGCTCCGAGCAGTTCCATCAGGAGCTTCGAGCCCGTGACGATGTTGTCCGCGGATGCGGCGAACATGTCGTAGAAGCTCGTCTCCCTGGGGGTCAGACGAAATCGCACGTGAGGTCCTCGGGGTGCATTGGATTCGGTCAGGCTGATGCTAGGCGCATCCTCCGGCCACGGCTAACCGGCCGTTCCCGAGTGTCCTCCATCAGGCAGAGTGAGGACGACGGGCCCCTGCCCCCGCGGCCGGGGGCCGGTACCCTATACCCATGAGGGGTATGCACCCCTCGATCCGGACCACGGGAGGACGCATGACTGCCATCCAGGCGGAGGGCTCCGGAGCCGAAGCGGGCACCGATACGGCCCACGGCGCGGTGCACGGCTACCACCACCAGAAGGACGAGCACCTCAAGCGGCTGCGGCGGATCGAGGGTCAGATCCGGGGACTCCAGCGCCTGGTCGACGAGGACGTCTACTGCATCGACATACTCACCCAGGTCTCGGCCAGCACGAAGGCGCTGCAGTCCTTCGCGCTCCAGCTGCTGGAGGAGCACCTGCGGCACTGCGTCGCGGACGCGGCCGTCAAGGGCGGCGGGGAGATCGACGCCAAGGTCGAGGAAGCGACGAAGGCGATCGCCCGGCTGCTGCGCACCTGACCGGCGGCCGATCGGCCGGCCCACGGCGGATCAGCCGGAGCAGATCCCCATCAGCACCTCGTCGATCCGGTCCTGGCTGAGGCGCTCCTCGACCGCGGCCGATGCCGCGATGATCAGCTCGCCGCACAGCTCGATCTCGGCGAGGGCCACGTTGTCCTGCACCGTCGTACCGCCAGCGGGAGTCACTCGTGTCACCTCTCTCTGCCGTCGTCCGGTCGTCGGCGCTCGGTTCCTCAGCGTAGGGAGCGCGCGGGGCGGCGCGCATGACACGGATGGACCATTTCCGGCCCCTCACACCGGGCTGATGGCCGGCCGTGGCCCGATCGCGCCGCCCCGTACGGGTTCCGCCGGCTAATCGGCGATCTTCCCCGCGTAGATGTCCCCTTCCGCCGGCAGGACGACGGTGACCGGAGTCCCGAAGCCGTAGAGCAGGGTGGTGGAGGACACGTCGATCACGCCGTTGTTGACGTAGGTGAAGCGGTGGCGGACCTTGCGCAGCCGGCCCTCGGCGTCGAGGTAGGCGTCGAAGGGCACCACGTCCTTGCTGAACCCTTTCGCCGCGGCCTCCAGGGCCCCCTTCACCGCCGGTGAGGCGGCCGCCGCGGCCCGCGCGATGTCGGTCGTACCCCGGTAGTGCCGCACCTTGGTCCCGGCCACCTCGGTCTCGCCCACGTACGTGACCTCCTGCGCTCCGCGCAGCAGTTCGGCGGCGGCCATCGGGTCGGTGGCCCCGCCCGTGACGAGGTTCCCGTCGGCGAGGGCCGTCGTGTCGACCCGCACCCACTTGTCGTCGGGGACGCCCGCGCCCCGGTTCTTCATGTAGAGCGCGCCGGGCACCAGGAGTTCGGTGATGGGCCGGTGTTCGGCCTTGCCCTTGGCGTCGTCCGGGAGCATCACGAGGAGCTGGCCCATCCGGTTCTTGAAGTCGACCCCGCCCTCGCCCCGGATCGTGACCCGGGTGCCGCCGGTGGCCATCTCCATGGCCGTACGGGCCCGCGCGCTGCCGGTCCTCATCAGCGTGTCGGCGGCTCCGCGGACCGCGGCCGCGGGGTCGCCGGCGGGCCGGTCGTCGCCGGCGACGGCGTCGCCGCCGCATCCGCTCAACGCCGCCGCCGTCAGAGCCAGGCCGACCGCGAACGCCGCCTCGGCGCGTCCCGGCCTCCGCCTGTGCTGGTGCACCACCATCGCCTGCCAACCCCCAACGCGTGACCGCTGTTTGCCCGAGGCCCACCCGCTCCGCTTAACGAGGTCCCGGGTCTCCCGTCACGGCCGGGGCCCCCGCACGAACGGCTCACGAACGCGGCCCCAACGACCCGTGAACCGTTTCCGTGCCCCGGAAGCGACCGGTACGGGGCAGTCCCGCAGCCCGCTCCGGCCGGGTACCGTGGTGTGCGTGGAACCGCACACCGAAGCGACTCTCGTCCCTCCGCTTGCCTCCGTACCGCTGCCCCGCGACCCCCTGGGGCCGGCGGACCACGAGCCCGCCGGACACTCCACGAGCACCTCGGACCGGGGTGCGTTCTGTCTGGCCGTCTGCACCTGCGGCTGGCGCGGCCCGGCCCGCCGCTCCCGCGACCTGGCCCGCAAGGACGCCGCCCGCCACCCCGCCGCCTAGGCCGTCTGCGCTCGCGCCCTCCGGCTCCGGTTCGCCCGTTCGGACGGCCCGGCTGGCCGACGCGCGCGGGAGCGGATGCCCTTGACTCATGCCCGGAACCGCGCCACGCCTCGCCGCCCTGCTCTGGGCGCTGCTCATCGCGCTCGCCCCGGCCGCCACGGCCTGGGCCGGACCGGTCGGCACGGCGGACGGGCCGGGCGACGTGGCCCTGGCCATCGGGGTCACCACCGCCGCGGCCGCGGCCACCGGGCTGTGGCTGCGCTCCCGCTACCGCCGCGAGGGTCCGGACTCCGCCGAGGGCACGGACGGCGGGGACCCGTGACCCCGCGCCCCCGCCCGGCGGCGGTGCGCCTGTGCTTCGGAGGCGCCGCGCTGTGCCTGCTGGCTGCGGTCGTCCTGGCCGTGTGGAACGCGTACGCCGTCGGCTGACGGTCCGCCGCGCTCCGCGTCAGGCGGCCAGGTCGCTCTCGTGGCCGCGCACCGGCGGCGGGGCCGGCGCGAGGTCCACCGGCCGGGGCAGCACGTGCCCGCCGGCCCGGACCAGTACGCCCAGCCGCCGGGACCGGGCCACCGCCCGCACCACCGGGGTCAGCAGCGCCATCGCGAGCGGGGCGAGCAGCAGCACCACGGCCGTGCCCAGCGCGAGCCCGCCGATGACGTCGGTCGGGTAGTGGATGCCCATGTAGACCCGGGTGAAGCCCTCCAGCAGGGCCAGCCCGATCCCGAGGAAGCCGAGCTTGCGGTGGGCGATGAACAGGCCGACGCCCAGCGCCATCGCGAGGGTGGTGTGGTCGCTGACGAAGGAGAAGGGGCTGCTCCCGAACCCGGCGCCGGGGTCCAGGACTTCCACCCCGCCGTGCTGCTGGGCCGGCCGCGGCCGGGCCACGAACTCCCGCAGCGGAACGTTCAGGAGCAGCGCGGCCCCGGCGGCGAGCGGCGCCCACACGAGCGCGGTCACCGACTCGACGGCCGCGGCCTCGTCCTGCCGGCGCGCCCCGCGCCAGCACCACAGGATCAGGAGCACGAGGGCGAGCAGGATCCCGTACTCGCCGACGACGGCGATCGCCCGGTCGAGCCAGTCCGGGGTGTGCCGGGCCAGTCCGTTGATCTCGTACAGCAGGCTTACATCCACGTTCGGCCCACCAGTTGTGAGTCCAGCCATGGTGTTGCGGCCCCTTGCCCTTGCCTTGGTACCCCGCGGGCGCACCCCTGTGTGCGCCCCTTCGCCCCCCGGTGATCAGTCCGGTGTTCTGTCCCCGTGACCATGGAACGCCCGTTCTGGCGGCTACGTTCCACTCTCCACCGAATGATCACCTCAACGTTATCGAAGAGTGACTCATCGTCGCAGCTCAGGGCCTCGGGTTCACGCTGCGTTACCGGCGGTTTCACGCCGCGGCAACGCCTCCGCGCCGTCCTTCGTCACGCGGGTGGCGCCGAAGTAGTCGGGCGTGTCGATCTTGTCGAAGCGGATCACGGCGCCGGTGAACGGTGCGTTGATCATGTAACCGCCGCCCACGTAGAGACCGACGTGCCGGATCTCCCGCGAATTCGTCAGATCATCGGAGAAGAACACCAGGTCGCCCGGGAGCAGTTCGGCCCGCGAGGGATGCGGCCCGGCGTTGTACTGGTCGTTGGCCACCCGGGGCAGGTCGATCCCCACCGATTCGTACGCGGCCTTCGTCAGCCCCGAACAGTCGAACCGCCCGTCCTGGTCGGGCGTTCCGTTCCCGCCCCACAGGTACGGAGTCCCCAATTGCTTCTGCGCGAAGTAGATCGCCCCGGCGGCCTGCTGCGAGGGCGCGACCCGTCCGACGGGAGCCTCGAAGCTCTTCGCGAGGGTCGTGATGGTCTTCACGTAGCCCTGGGTCTCCTTGAACGGCGGTACGCCCTGGTACTGCGTCACCGCCCCGGGACCGGCGTTGTACGCGGCCAGCATGTTCTTGACGGGATCCCCGGGCACCTTGCCCACGTAGCGGGCCAACTCGCAGTCGTACGAAGCCGCAGAAGGGATCGCGTCGTCGGGATCCCAGATGTCGCGGTCGCCGTCCCCGTCGCCGTCGATGCCGTGCGTGGCCCAGGTCCCCGGGATGAACTGCGCGATGCCCCGCGCGTCGGCCGGGCTCACCGCGCTCGGGTTCCAGCCGCTCTCGGAGTAGAGCTGCGCGGCCAGCACCGCCGGGGTGAGCGTCGGGCAGAGGTTGCCCCACTTCTGCACCAGGGACTGGTACTTCCCCGGCACGGCCCCCTTCGCGAGCCCCACGGCACGGCCGCCGGCCCCGCTCGCGATGCCCGCGGCCGCCGAGTACGTACCGACGACGAGCAGGGCGAGAAAGCACAGGCATGCCCCGAAGCTGATTCCACCGACCACCCAGAGTCTGCGCACCCGCCAACCTTCCCCCATCGAACGGCTTTTCCCGGGGCTCCCGCCACCCCGTGTCGAATCATCCCGTTCGAATGCCCCCTCAGAAACCGGTACGCGCGGGGCTCTTGTGCGCACCGGCGCACCGAGCCCCGCCGGCGGCGGCCACCCGGACGCCGTAACGACCGCGTACGCACCCCGCGGAGGCCGCCGGGAGGACGAACGCGCCCCCGGCCGCCCCCGCCCTCCTGGGAGCGGCCGGGGGGGCGTCCCGCCCTAACCCCTGGGCGCCACGAAGAGGCTCTGCGCGCCCCGCCCGATCGGGCCCTTCTCGTCGTGCAGGCGGGCGTCGGCGAGACCGATCCCGGCCGCGTCCACGCTCGTACGGGCTTCGACGCACACCCATTCACCCACCGGGTGCCGGTGCAGGTGGACGGTGAGGTCGCCGTTGATGAACACGTACCGGCCGAAGTCCATGACGGCGCTGATGCCGTTGCCCGAGTCCGCGGCGACCAGGACCCGGTCCAGGGGCCTGATCTCCTCCCCGGCCACGAGCGGCACCTTCATCCGCATCCAGCAGGTGCCCGGCCCCGGCTCGACGAAGGCGCCCTCGGTGAACCGGGTCTCCACCGCCGCGTGGTAGCCCGTCTCCCACGGCACCGGGAAGAACGGAGTCACCCCCACCTCCCCGGGCGGCGGCAGCTCCGGCCCCGGCACGACGGCCGGTACGGACTCCCCCGCCACCCGGATCCGCAGGGCGCGCGCCAGCATCACGGGCGCGGCCCCGGCCGGGGCGAGCGCGGCCTCGACGAGCTCGGTGCTCCGGCCGGCCCGCAGCACGCTGGTGGTCAGCTCCAGCGGGCCGATCGGCACCGGGCGCAGGATCTCGTACGTGATCCGGGCGATCCGCATGTCGTCCCGCGCGCCCGTTCGTTCCTCGACCGCCCGCCCGAGCAGCGCGGCCGGCGGACCGGCGTGCTGCGAGCCGGGGTCCCAGGGACCGCGCGTATGGGCGGTGGACAGGAACCGCCCCTGGTCGACCCGCTCGTAGAACCCCTCGGCGGCACTTTCCACAGCACTCCCGTCACCCATGCCCGCCACGCTACCGACAGGTAACCACGCTTCGCCAGACCCTCCGCCCCCGGTCAGCGCGCGAAGCCCAGGCCCACCCCGAGCCCCACCAGCACCGAGCCGATGGCCCGGTTCAGGGCCTTCTGCGCCTTCAGCATCCGGTCGCGCAGCCGGGAGTTGGAGAAGAACAGCGCCACGGCCGAGAACCAGCCCAGGTGCGCCGCCGACATGAACAGCCCGTACCCGGCCTGCTGCCACACCGCGGTCTCCGGCCCGACCACCTGGGTGAACGTGGACACGACGAACAGCGTGGTCTTCGGATTGAGCACGTTGGTCAGGAACCCGGTCCTGAGCGCCCCGAACGGCGTCAGCCCGGACTTCTCCTCCAGGTCCACCGCCACCTCGGCCCGCGCCCGGAAGGTCCGTATCCCGACCCACACCAGGTACGCGGCGCCCGCGAGCTTGATCACGGTGAACAGTTCGGTGGAGGAGGCGATCAGCAGCCCGACCCCCAGCATCGTGTAGGAGACGTGCACCAGCACCCCGGCCGCGACCCCGGCGGCCGCGAACAGCCCGGTGGGCCGCCCGTACAGGTAGCTGTTGCGCACGACCATGGCGAAGTCCGCTCCGGGACTGATGACGGCGAGGAAGGTGATGACGGCCACTGCGATCACTTCGGTCATACGGCGATGCTTGCCGCACCCTCCTCCGCGATCAAGGCCTTTCCCGGATCCGGGCACTCCACCGCGCCCCCGCCGCTCCGCCGCCGGCCCTCCCCGGAAGACCCCGGAGACCCCGGAGACCATGGAGACCATGGAGACCGAGGAGACCCATGACACCCCGGACACCCCGCCCCGCCCGCCGGGAGACAATGGGGACGTGTCCAAGCCCTCCCCCTCCCCGCTCCCCGTCCTGCAGGCGGACTGCGCCAACTGCTTCGCCCTGTGCTGCGTCGCCCTGCCCTTCGCCAAGTCCACCGACTTCGCCGTGAACAAGCCCGCCGGCACCCCCTGCAAGAACCTCCAGCAGGACTTCCGCTGCGGCATCCACACCCGGCTGCGCGACTCCGGCTTCCAGGGCTGCACCGTCTTCGACTGCTTCGGCGCGGGCCAGCAGGTCTCCCAGGTCACCTTCGGCGGCCGCGACTGGCGCACCCACCCCGGCACGGCCGGCGAGATGTTCGAGGTCTTCCCGGTGATGCGGCAGCTGCACGAGCTGCTCTTCTACCTCGCCGAGGCCCTCACCCTCCCCGCCGCCCGCCCGGTCCACGCGGAACTGCGCACCGCACTGGAGGACACCACCCGGTGGACGGAGGAAACCCCGCAGACCCTCGCGGGCTTCGACATCAACCCCCTGCGCCAGGAGGTCAACACCCTCCTGCTCAAGACCAGCGAGCTGGTACGGGCCAAGGTGCCGGGCCGCAAGAAGAACCACCGCGGCGCCGACCTGATGGGGGCCCGCCTCTCCGGCGCGGACCTGCGCGGCGCGAACCTCCGCGGCGCCTACCTGATCGCCGCCGACCTCAGCGGCGCCGACCTGCGCGACGCCGACCTGATCGGCGCGGACTTCCGCGACACCGATCTGCGCGACGCCGACCTGCGCGGTGCCCTCTTCCTCACCCAGGCCCAGCTCAACGCCGCCCTGGGCAACCCCGCGACCCGCATCCCGGCCTCGCTGACCCGCCCCGCGCACTGGACCCCGTAAGCCCGCTGCCCGGTTCCGTCCGCCCCGCGCGGGGCTCCGTACCCGCCGGGCGGCGCTCGCCGGACACATGTGCGCCCCTCGCGCATCCACACGCCCCTCAGCGGGCGTGACGCTCAGCAATTAACCCAATACGGTGAGCCACGCAACCGGAAGATGATCGTCATCGAACGGTCCCACTGGAGGTTCCTCACCATGCGACGACTGACCACGACCCTCGGCACCCTCGCGGCCGCCGCCACCCTCGTCCTCGGCGTCGGCGGCTCCGCGCACGCGTCCTCGGGGGAGCTGGTCATCAACGGCTACCAGATCCACGAACCGTCCGGCTGCATCATGCACAACGGCCCCGCCGCGGTCACGAACCACACCGACAACCCCGTCTTCATCACCAGCGGCCGCTGGTGCAGCGGACTGATCATCGGAATCATCCGCCCCGGGGACACCCAGTTCGCCCCGTTCGCCTCGAACATCTACGTCCCGTAACCCACGCGCACACACCGGGGT